>NZ_JAKSYQ010000301.1:0-11192 GCF_022829665.1 Methylobacterium sp. E-041
CGAGGCCGCGTAAGGGAGATTGGTCCCGCCGCCCTTCAGCACCCCATCCTGAGGCGACCTCGGGTCGACCTCGAAGAGAAGCATGAGATCCACGGGGGATCCCATAATCCGTTGACACGCGCATCGTTGATTAGAGAAGAATGGCTACGTCGAAAGCTTTAACGCACGGCTTCGCGACGAGTGCCTACGCCAGGAGATCTTCTACTCGCTGAAGGAGGCGCAGATCGTGATCGGTCTATGGCAAACCACCTACAACCGCGTTCGACCGCATTCGTCGCTGGGCTATCGGCCGCCCGCGCCCGTCAGCTACCCGGGTCTGGCCTTCCGGCTACCCATGGCCGCCACCATGCAGTAGCCTCTCAATCGGCTCGGTCCAAAATACCGGTCAGGTCATATCCCATCGACTGGCCGCAACTCTCAGCGGCGATTCGCTTCGGACGGACGGGTGGCGCCTGCGAGGGCTGCGGTCGGCCCCATGGGCTGACCGTGTATCATCTCGGTGATGGGCGCTGGTGGGATGCCAGCATCGGAGCCTGGCGCGATGGACAGGGCCGTACGCTGCGCAGCCTGCCGACGATCGAAGATCTCGGTCGCATCCGTACGACCCGCGTTGTGCTGGCTGCCGCACACCGCGATCACGACACCACCAACAATCTCGACCGCAACCTCGCAGCCTTCTGCCAACGCTGCCACATCAACCACGATCGCCCCGAGCCTCGGCGTCGACGCTGGCGTACTCTGTTTCACTGTCGGGCGATGGGGGACCTGTTTCGGGGGCTCTACCCGACCGCAAACAGATCGAGCTGAAGCGCCGATCTCTGCCCCTGCCCCGCCGGCCGCCTCTTGGAAGTGGCTTGATCACTGGCAGGGCTCCGGTCCCCTTGGCATGCAGCACGGCCCCGACAATCTGGCAGCCGTTGCCCGGGTGATACACGTAAGCACGGCAGTCATCGGCCTGGAGGATCTCCTGAACAATCGCCTCGTCATCGGGACGTGCGCATAAGGCGCCTTAGGGAACAGAGCGCGCGTTCTCCAGCCGGTCGCAACCCATTGTGTACAATTCAAAACAAGCGCTTCCGGTCGCGATCGTACTGGCAGGGACCTATCCGACGCTGCCCCGGGGGCGGGTAAGATCGCGTACCATCTTCGCGCGTCGCGGGTTGCCCTGCCGCAGGCCGAGCACGTCCAGCACGCGATCCCGAGCCAATGAGTCGGTAATCGTCGCGCCGTCTTCCAGCGCATGGATTACCATGGGATTGACCCGGGCGAGTTCCGCCAAGGTCTCGATCGCATAGGCCCCGCGGCTACGGGCTGCACGGACCTCAGCGGCCAACGTCGCTTACGCGGTTCGGGGGTCATCATCGAATGTGTTCATCACCGCGTTCTATGCGGGTGCGCCAGCGGAAGTTTTTTGGGTCGAGGCCTCGTGATCGGACGCTACTGCATCCCGGCCGGACGCGGGCGCGGGAGGCCACACTGGGTAAGACCGAGAAACATAGCCCACTGCCTGAGCGCAGGGAGCGGAAGTGTGCAATCAGCACCGGTCTCGATCGCTCCGACGACGTCAGGTGTGAGGTCAGCCAAGCGTGCCGCGTCAGCTAGGGACAACCTCAATCGGCTTCGCGCCGTACAAGCATGCTTCGCGAGGTTGCTCAGCAAGGTATCACGCTGCTCTTCGAACTCACTCATGATATTCCATCGGACCTGTCCGTGGAGGAGCTCGCGTCAGGCAACCCTGCGGTCTTACCGCTCGCGCTCGGTCAAGGGGCCGGATCGGCCAAGGTGGATCGCCTTGGCGAGGGCGGAGCGATGTTCGGCGTAGCTCACAGCGACCATCGGGTAGTCCGCCGGCAGGCCATACCGGGCGCGGTAGCTGTGCGGATTGAACCCATTCGCTGTCAGATGCCGTTTCAGCGTCTTGTAGGCTTTGCCGTCGATGAAGCTCACGAGGCCGTCGTGCTGGATCGATCCGCGGATCTGGGCCGAGCTCGGTGATTCAACCGCATCACGGGCAGGCGCCCCGTCTTCGACCGTGTGCATACCGGACGCCAGACCAGCGATCATAACGTGCACGCGCGCGATCAATCCTGGAACCTCGGCGGATGGAACCGGATTGTTCGCAACGTATGCGGCAACGAGTTCAGACGTCAGCTCGATCGCAGACGGGGCGTTGGCGGAGATTGGTGGGTGCACGCACACAGTTCCTCGGAGGCCGAAATACACTCTTAGGTTGATACGCCGCATTGCGCTTGTCTGAGAGCGTGCTACGGTTTGCATGAGCGCGCATCGGTGCTTATTTTCACGTGTGTATAGAAGCATTCGTTTGGTCAAATCATGAGGACTTTGTTCTCGACCGCAGACGAAGAGCCCAAGAATGGATTTCGGCGCTGGCGCGAAACGGTCTTCGAGCGGATTGTCCCTGTCGAACTGACGCCCGCCGATGCTGGGGCATTCCAGGGTACGATGGAGGCTGCCGACGTCGGTCCGTTGGTGATCACCCGCCTGACGCAAAGCGCGATCAGGACCGAGGCGACGGCGGATACGATCCGCCGGCACGGCAAGCACGATACGCTCAACGTCGCAATTGCGCTGCACGGTGTAGTGTTCAGCGCGCAGGATGATCGCACCTCAGTCCAGCATCCCGGTGAGATTGTGGTGCTGGATCGGCGCCCGACCGTCATGGCCACCGACGCCGACAGCCGGACATTGTTTGTCGAGCTGCCTCGTGAACGTTTGGAACAGGCACTTGGATCGACACGTCGTTACACGGCGCTGACCCTTGGGATGGATCAAGCCAGCACCTCGTTGGTCACCACCTTCTTCCAGGAACTGGTTCGCACCTACGCACGACTCCCGTTGGATACGACGGCACGGATGGCTTCGATCGGGGTCGATCTTCTCATTGCCAGCCTTGCGGAGCGTCTTGCCCGTGAAACGCCCAAAGACCTGCAAGGCACGCTCATCGTCCAGCGTGCCATGGCTTACATCGAGGGCCACTTCGGCGATCCGAACCTGGATCCGCCCACCCTTGCAGCTGCCGTAGGCGTGTCGTTACGCTACCTGCAGCAACTGTTTCGCCAGCACGACCGCAACGTCGCCGATTGGATCTGGCGCCGACGTCTGGAAGTCGCGGCGCAGCGGCTCATGGATCCCGGCCATGCCCATCTGACGATTGGAGCGCTAGCGTACGGCTGCGGCTTTGCCACCCAATCGCACTTCAGTCGCCGCTTCCGTGACCACTATGGGTTGTCCCCGAGCGAGTACCGGTGGCTCTCCTTCGGCTCGACGTCCCAGACGGCTTCAATCGCTGTCCGATCACGATAAGGCTTTCCTTCGCACTGAGGCGCCACTCAAACCTAGTCAGAAATGGCTCCGTCTCACCTACGGACACCGGATCGGTGTGGCCTCGAAGCATCACACGCACGATGAGAAGGAGACAACCCTAAAGCAAGGTGACTTCCCTTATAGGTTGTGTTTTATGGGTAAACCATGCAACTTCTAGGTCGCTTTAGGCTCGCCCGATGGCAGATGATCACCGTCAAGACATAACGGACCAGTCAAGTCTGCTCGCGCGTATCGCCGATCAACTCGGCGTGCCGATCACCGAGCTCCACACCCCGTATCGCTTGCGTGGCCCAGCGGATGCCTCCGGGGAGGAAGCATTGGCCGTGATGGCACTGGTGCAAGCCTACCTTGCGATCGGCGACAGGGTGACCCGTCAACGCAGCATCCAGCTCGTGCGGTCGATGGCCCGGATTACTCCTGTCCGACACAGCGCTGAGGCTGCACCCAGCGGCGTCGCAGCATCCTCCACGTCCGGTTGAGGCCGAGAGGGCGTTACGCTGAGATGGGCTCCGGATCGGTCATGGCGATGTGCCTCGGGGGCTCGTCGCAGTCTCAAGCGTGCGCCTTGATCGACGGGGCAGCAAACAGCGCCCGAAGCCGTGCCCGATCCAGCTCGGTCGTCGCCAGCACCGGGGTTGGACGCGCGAACAGGTAGCCTTGCATCTGTTCGCAGCGCAGCTCGCGCAGGATCGCCAGCTGCTCGATCGTCTCGACCCCCTCGACCGTGACCTGCAGGTCGAGATTGTGCCCGAGGTTGACGATCGCCCGCACGATCGCAAGTGTGTCCATGTTCTGCCCGAGGCGGCGCACGAACGACTGATCGACCTTGATTTTGTTCAGCCGGAACTGCTGCAGGTAGGTCAACGAGGAATAACCGGTCCCGAAATCGTCGAGGGCCAAGCGGACGCCGAGCCCGCGCAGGTCGGTCAGGACCTGCACGGTCTTCGCTGCATCCTGGATGAACACGCCCACGGTGATCTCGACCACCAGTCGCGCCGGGTCGAGCCCGTGCCGCGCTAGCGCCGCCGCGACGATCGCCGGCACGTCGGATTGTCGGAACTGGGTCGGCGAGACGTTGCCCGAGACGGGCCACGGCTGCGCCCAAGCCACCGCCGCCGCGCAGGCAGTGTCGATCACCCACTCCCGATCTGCTCGATAAGGTTGGCCTGTTCCGCCACCGGGATGAACTCCCCAGGGAGATGAAGCCACGCTCTGGGTGCTGCCAGGGCGTCGTGCAAGGCGAGGTGGCAGATACGCGCATCGTCGTGCCTGCGGTGGGTGAGGTCGCGTAGGGCAACGGCGGTAGCAGGCTTCCCGCCGAACTCGATCATGCGACACCCTTACAAAGCCACACGTGAGATCCTAGTTTCTACGGTCTGCAGAAATTGTACGTTCACGCTGGCGCCAGAGCGCTGTCGAACTTCGCAGCTGAACTTACGTCCGTCGCTATCAACAGTCAGCTCAAACCGCTCGGGGACTTGCGCGTGCATCCGAATATGCAATCGCGCACCACCGTCAGACAGATCGCGGATCGAGCAGGCGATACAGCTGCCAGGCACATGGATGCTGGCTGGTAGCAGGACACGGGTCCGACGCTCGTTGCGCCGCTCTTCCATCCCCACCGTCCAGTTATCCAGGCTCGTACTGATGCTCGATACGCCTTCGGCCGCATGCCGCATGCTAGCGAGGATCTCCCCGGTTGCCCGGGTCTGCTCGTCCGTCGATGCGCTCACGCCGTCGACATGCGCGCTGATCGTTCCAATCGCCGCGGTGATCGATGCCAGCGTCGTCGCGACCTCCGCCGACACGGTTTGCATGCCGGTGACCTCGCCGCTGATCCGGTTCGTGGCCGCAGCGGCCTGACCGGCTAGATCCTTCACCTCGGCCGCCACAACTGCGAAGCCGCGTCCGGCAGCTCCCGCTCGCGCTGCCTCGATGGTGGCATTCAGTGCCAGTAGGTTGATCTGTTGGGCGATACCCGCGATCACGGCGGCGACGCCACCCATCGCGCTCGCCGCCGCACGCAACCGCTCAGTCGCAGCGTCCGCTTCACCAGTTCGCCCGTGGATGTCATCTACAGCCGTCTTGGACTGCGTCATGCTGCGCGAGATCTCTTGCGCGGCGGCGTTCATGGTCTCAGCGGCGTCAGTCACCACCTGCACGTTGTCGAGGGTTCGCTCGGCCGCCTGCACCGCGACGGAACGCGCTGCCATGTTAGCTGTGACGTCAGTGGCGTACTTAACGACCTTGGTCAGCTGGCCGTTGGGGTCGAAGATCGGGTTGTAGCTTGCCTGGATCCACACTGGGCGGCCGCCATTGCCGAAGCGCTGGAACATGCCGGAGGAGAAGTCGCCGCCGCGCAGGCGATCCCAGAAGGCTGAATATTCCGGAGTCTGCGCGTAGCCGGGTTCGACGAACATGGCGTGGTGCTGCCCACGGATCTCCTCGATCCGATAACCGACCGTCGCGAGGAAGTTTGCGTTGGCATCCAGCACCGTACCATCGGGGGCGAATTCGATCACCGCCTGGGACCGGTTGACCGCCGCCAGCTGACCCGCCCCATCAGTTGTCTGCAACTTCTGCGCAGTGATGTCGGTAGCGAACTTCACCACCTTGATTGGCTTGCCGTCTCGATTACAGATCGGATTGTACGTGGCCTGGATCCAGATCTCGCGGCCGCCCTTGGCGATTCGCCGGAACTCACCGGCTGCGAACTCACCGCGGGCGAGCTTCGCCCAGAATTCACGGTAGGCCCCGCCCTCTCGCTCGGAGGGATCCACGAACAGCCCGTGGTGGCGGCCCTGAATTTCGTCGAGGCTGTAGCCCACCGCATCAAGAAAGTTCTGGTTGGCAGTCAGGATCGTGCCGTCGAGGGCGAACTCGATCACGGCTTGGGAGCGGTGCAGAGCATCGAGCTGGCCATCGTGGTCGATGTTACGAAGCACCTGCGCAGTGATGTCGGTCGCGAACTTGACGATCCGGGTGACACGTCCCGCGCGATCCAGCACAGGATTGTAGGTCGCTTGGATCCAGACCTGGCGACCACCCTTGGCGATGCGCTTGAACTCGCAGGTCTGCGCTTCACCACGGCGCAGCCCCTCCCAAAACACGCGGTAAGCGTCGCCATCGCTCTCACCAGGGGAGACAAAAAGCGTATGATGTTGTCCCTTCACCTCGGCGAGGGCGTACCCTATCAGGTCGAGGAACAGCACGTTGGCGGCTAGAACCGTACCGTCGGGGGCGAATTCGATCCGAGCCCTGGACCTGTCGATTGCCGCCATGAGCGAGCGCAGATCGGCATTGAATAAGGGCACAGAGTCTTCTCACCAAGCGCTGATGATTGCGCGCCCGTTCATAAGGACGCCTGCTTAACGCTTTGCTCAAACGAGACCTGCTACAGCGGAGATAATTTGGATTTCATGCATTCTACGGCTGCTCTCTTACCATCTTGCGTGCATGCGTCCTGCCGCAGTACGAGGCGAGATATGCACGCTTACAGAACCGCTATGTCCGTCCTCGCCTTGACCACCGCGCTCGCCGCGGTCGGAGCGGCTCACGCAGAACTGTCCAGTACCGCCAGGAGTGTGCTTCAGAAGGGCCGTCACTATGATCCTACCGATCTGTTCCTGCGTCGAGGTGACACCATCACCCTCGTCAATGGTGACGACAGCACGATCCATCACGCCTTCATCGAGGCCGATCGGTTCGCATTCGATGCTGGGGATCAAGAGCCCGGCAAGCGGGCCACGCTCACGCTCGAAGAGCCGGGCAACTTCATCATTCAGTGCGGCATCCATCCAAAGATGAAGCTCACCCTGCACGTTCAATAGCCCGAACGATCCCCCTTAGAGCACTAGCAGCTTAGGTGAGCCCGCAACGTCGCCGGGCTGGAACGCTCTCACGAAATGCATGTCGAGCGCAAACGCGTTTGGATTTTCTGCGCCGAGAAAACGACCGTTTTCTGGCAATCGTTAACGCGGATCGTCGTTTGGTGTGTCAGAGCTACGCAGGACAACCGATATATCGGAATCAGAGTGGGGGATTATATTTCTGTTCGTTTTTACCCATCATCATGGTCGCTGTACTAACATGAGTTGGCTGATGGCGGGCGTTCAATCTGAAGTTGTGCGGCTCGCCGCTTTGCAAGAGCTGTGTCTGCTCGATACGCCAGCAAGCGAGAGCTTTGATCGTATCACCCGGATGGCGAGTCAGCTTTTCGGCCTCCCGAGCGCAGCCGTCTCGTTGACCGATCGCGATCGGCAGTGGTTCAAGTCTCGCGTCGGTATCGACGTGGCTTCAATGCCGCGTGAGGGAGCGCCCTGTGCGGAAGTCACTGATACCCGCGACATTCTCGTCCTACACGATATCGCGCAGGACCCTGTGTACCGCGATACGCCCTTGGCGCAGGCAGGCGCCCGCTTCTACGCAGGAGTCCCACTTCTAACGCAGAATGGCTTAGCCATCGGTGCCCTCTGCGTCGCGGGCTCCGAGCCGCGAGATTTCTCGGCTGCGGAGACGGCGATGTTGCGCGACATGGCTGCCCTGGTGATGGCGCAGGTTGAGCTGCAGCACGCCTATGGCCGCATTGATCCTCTCAGCGGCTTTCCAAACCGAACCCAGTTCGTCGAGGACCTGAACGATCTCGTCCTGACGGACCCACGGGGCTCGCGGCGCTTAGTCGTGTTCGTGGATCTGGCATCCCCGGATGAGCTCAGCCACGCCGCACGTGTGATAGGCGCGAGCTTCCTCGACGAACTCGTCCAGGAGGCGGCGCAGGTGCTGCGCTCAGCCCTCGGACCAACACGTACGGCCTACATGATCGGCACGAGCCAGATCGCGTTTCTGGCCCCGCGGGATGTCGTCGAGGACGCCTACATCAGCCTGCTCGCGGCGATGCTCGGCGCGATCCGCGAGAACGCCAGCTCGCGCTTCGTCACAACGGTTGCGATCGGCGTTGCCCCCTTCGAGCTCGGTCAGACCGATCCAAGTGACGTCTTACGTTGTGCGCATTGTGCGGCCGATGACGCCCGCCTGACGGACACCAGAGTCAGCCTCTACTCTTGCGAGCAGGATGCGCTGCATCGGCGGCGCTTCGAACTACTGAACGGGTTCGGCCAAGCTCTCGAGGAGTCGTCTCAGCTGCATCTGGTTTTCCAGCCCCGTGTCGCCCTAGACACGGGGCTTTGCCTGGGTGCCGAGGCACTCCTGCGCTGGACCCATCCCGAGCTGGGAAGCGTCTCCCCGAGCGAGTTTATCCCGCTCATTGAACGTATGACGCTTGTCAAGCCCACGACGACCTGGGTGCTCAACACCGCTCTGACTCAGCTTGCAACCTGGCTGACCGAGGGCATGGATCTCGTTCTCTCGGTGAACATTTCGGCTGGTAACCTGAGTGAGCCGAACTTCGTCGAGCGCGTCATGGGCCTTCTGGTTCGACACGGTATCCCGCCGCACCGTCTCGAGCTTGAGGTAACGGAAAGTGCGGTGATGGAAGATGCTGGCCATGCTCTGGAGCAGCTTCAACGGCTCTCCTCCGCTGGCATTCGCCTTGCCATCGACGACTTCGGGACGGGTTACAGCTCCCTCTCCTACCTCCAGGCGCTTCCGTTCGACGTGGTCAAGATTGACCGCTCCTTCATCACTGGCTGCGCAGAGGATGCTCGGCAGCGTAGCCTCGTGGCGACGATGATCACGCTGACCCATGATCTCGGCTACCGCGTTGTGGCGGAAGGCATCGAAACGCAGGAAATAGCCGGTCTGATCCTCGGCATGGGCTGCGACGAGAGCCAAGGCTATTTCTTTGGACGACCCATGACGGCTAAGGCGTTCCAACCCTGGTATTTCTCAAATCGTGTTCAATCGGAGATTCTTGCAGCATAACATAGCTAACGCTCATCTCTTCTACATCACAACAAGCGGTGAAACGGTCAATGTGCATCAGTGTGGAAACTTGGACGCAAGTTGCGATTGAGAACAGTGGCTTATGAAATGGATGGCCGCTAAGCCCCTAATTTTATCAATAAAACTTATGCGGAATAGATTGAGTAATTTTAATCGACATAACACACCGCCATAAATTACTTTGTGCTTTGCGAGGGACGATTAAGTGACGTCTCTTCATAGGCAAGCGCCTGCTTGACGATTGTGCGAATGGCAAAAACCGCCACGAAGATTAGGATGGCGTTCCAGCTACGGAGTTCGATGGTCTTCAACAGCGTTGCCGCTGTCTTGAATCCAAGCGCAGCCACGACGCCATCGGCGACGGCGAGGCGCGCCGCAACGATACCATGATGGCTACCGCGCGCTCGCACGAGTTCCAGTGCGCCGCGAACGCAACCGAACACGACGAGAGGGCTACCACCAAATTCGATGAGCGCGGCAAGAGCACGTATCCACTGGTCGATGAGAGGCACCGCTCAAGTCTCCGTGCGATCTCTTGGCTGATCGGCCATCAGCGAACCTGATCCAGGCGCCTGGTGCGACCGCTCCTCGGCCTTGTCGATTTCCTGCTGCAGGAAGTAGTTCAGCAGCGTTCGGATCGCCGCGATGGCCGCGAGTTGGCCGATCTCGGACCAGGTCGGTGCTACGGCCGTGCGCAAGATGTCGGCGCCAAGCTCGAACTCCAGCGCCACGGCAAGCCAGCGACCGAGCCTCAGCCGCACCTGTTCCTTGGCTGCCTGCGGTCCATCATCATCCGAACGACGCAACGAAGCAGGCAAAAACAGTAGGAGGGCGAAGACAGTAGCCTCCAGCGTCGCAAACCCGATGATCAGGGCCGCTGCGGCCTCCGTGCCGACGGCGAGCCACACGGTGAAGGTTTTGA
The DNA here is from genome assembly GCF_022829665.1 of Methylobacterium sp. E-041. Classification (NCBI taxonomy): domain Bacteria; kingdom Pseudomonadati; phylum Pseudomonadota; class Alphaproteobacteria; order Hyphomicrobiales; family Methylobacteriaceae; genus Methylobacterium; species Methylobacterium sp. E-041. The sequence continues at coordinate 10,169 of NZ_JAKSYQ010000301.1, forward strand.
TTGTCTCTTCCATTCCGGAACATGGCTCATCGCTTGATACCCTGGCCGCGAGTGCGACCAACAACCGGAACCATTCCACCCGGCCCTCAGGTTCCTCATTCCAACCCGTAGGAACTGCATCGGTGACCCGGGAGTGTCTCTCCCTAGAGACTACCTACCAGCCGCGTGCGTCACCGGCTCGTCGAGGCGCACGATGGTCTTCATGCCCTGGAGCGTGGGCTGCAAGATGTCACCACTGAACTCAGACATATGTCTTATCCGCTGCTATGTCAGGAATCGAACTGTTTTCCTGACACTGACTTTTTGCATAACGTATTTTCGCGTATTCGAACGTTGGTGTTCGGTGAGGAGATACGCCGATGATCGATGAGGCCGGCCACATGCAGATGCGGCAGATCGTGGCCGGCCTGTCCGAAGGTGTGATCCTGATCGAGCCGGATCAGACGATCTCCTACGCGAACGCCGCCGCCGTGCTAATGCATGGGGTTGCCGATGCCGACGATCTCGGCGCCACCGTGTCGGAGTATCGCGCGAACTTTAAGTTGCACTACCGCAATCACCGGGAGATCGGCCCGCTACAGCATCCCCTCGACCGGGTGCTCGCCGGCGAGGTGTTCCGGGACGTCGTGGTGGAGTTGGTGCCGACCCGGGATCCGTCACACAGGTGGATGCACCGCATTCGTAGCTTGGTGACCACCGATGTGGATGGCGCGCCGACGGGTCTTGCCCTGGTGATGCAGGACGTGAGCGAACGTTACCAGGCCGAGGCTCGGTTCGAGCGCATGTTCAACGCCAACCCAGCCCCAGCGATCATCTGCCGGATCAGCGATCTGCGCTTCGTGCGGGTCAACCATGGTTTCCTCGACCTCACCGGCTACCATCGTGATGACGTGCTCGGTCGGACCTTCTGCGAAATCGATCTGCTGCGCGAGGCCGAGCGTCGCGTGATGGCGATCCATCGCCTGCACGCGGGCCACACGATTCCGCAGATGGAGGCGCAACTTGCCACGCCTTGCGGGAAGGG
>NZ_JAKSYQ010000302.1:0-604 GCF_022829665.1 Methylobacterium sp. E-041
AGCGCCTACAATTTTGGCCGCCGCCTGAAGACCCTGCGGGGTCTCACGCCCTACGAGGCCATCTGCAAAGCATGGTCCGCCGAGCCCGGTCGCTTCAGGTCAAACCCGCTCCACCAAATGCCGGGACCAAACACCTAGAGCGTTTTCGGGCTGCGCTGAATCGGGCAGGTGGGGTTCACGCGAAGCTGTTGGGCTGATTCACTGATCGCTCTTGAGAAGGAGCGAAGCATGGGCCGACCCTACAGCCAGGACCTGCGCGAGCGCGTGGTGAAGGCCGCGGCAACGACCTCGATCCGCTGGATGGCCGCGCTCACGACGACAGGGACGGTGGCCGCTCGTCCGCAAGGGCGGGCACCGTCCCGATCGCGCTCAGCGTTGCTATCCAACGGATGGACGTCGCGATGCCGACCCCGAACCGCGCCGCCTAACGCCGCGAGATCGCGGCGGCAGCCTCCACCACACGATCGAGACATGCGTGATGCGACGACGCTCGACCCGATCAACGCGCTGGCATGGGAGCAGCGCTGAGGCGACGCCACCAAGAACGACGGCTTCTACGATCTCGGCAAAGCGCCTGCGGTAAGCGCTTGGTGGAGGCTCGGCG
>NZ_JAKSYQ010000001.1:0-461 GCF_022829665.1 Methylobacterium sp. E-041
CGACGACGAGCAGCAGCGCCTTCCACGAGCGCGGCTTCGCATGGCGCGCGCCCAGCAGCGCCAGCATCCCGACGATGCCGCCCTCGCCGGCATTTTCGGCGCGCAGGATCAGCACCGCGTATTTCAGCGAGACGATCAGGATCATCGCCCACAGGATCAGCGAGACCGCGCCGACCACCCGCCTGGGGTCGGCCAGCGGGGGCAGCAACCCCGGCCCCATCGCGGGGGTCGGCGCGGTCTCGCTGACCCGGTGGGCGCTGATCCTGATCGCCTCGATGAAATACGCGGTGCTGAGCCTGAGCGCCGACAATGCCGGCGAGGGCGGCATCGTCGCGATGCTGGCGCTGCTGGGCGCGCGCCATGCGAGGCCGCGCTCGTGGAAGGCGCTGCTGCTCGTCGTCGGGCTGATCGGCGCGGCGCTTCTCTACGGCGACGGCGCGATCACCCCGGCGATCTCGGTG
>NZ_JAKSYQ010000004.1:0-994 GCF_022829665.1 Methylobacterium sp. E-041
TCGCCGAAGCCCCGATGAGGCCGGACCATGCGGGCCGGGCGCGCCCGTTGGGGGTAGGCACGCCCGGCCCGACGGTCGGCCGGCATCCGGACCGAGAGCTGAGACGAATGATAGTCGCGCTCACCTGATTCCAGCGTATCAAGATGTCCTCAGGCAGCCGCCTGTGAAGCTTGGCGTACCTTGCGGGCCGCTTGATCGACCTGCTCGCTCGCTCGGGCGATGTCCTCCATGCCGCTGGCGATCGCCGCTTGCGCCACCACGCGCAGGCTGCCTAACCTCTCACCCCAGATGGACCAGAGCCTCCGCTCCTGAACACCGCTGAATGTCCCAAATCATCTGACGACGGACAGTCATCGAACGACCAGCGCCGCCGCCGTTCGGCATTCTCCAGGAGTTCGACCCGCATCACCCCGACCCGCCGACCTTAACGCCAGCATTAATGTCAGGCTTTAGCGCAGAGCGCGATGCCCTCGACCGCGGCCCTCACCGGAGGCGTACGATCCAGGCGACAATCCGCTCGCTTGATGAGGTGTCAGGTGCCATCGCCGCTGCGGTCGAGGAACAATCCGCGGTGACTCGGGAGATGTCAGGCAGCATGCAAACGGCCGCGCATGGGGCAACGACGATCGCCAGCGGCATGGAGGACATCGCCCGAGCGAGCGAGCAGGTCGATCAAGCGACCCGCAAGGTACGCCAAGCTTCACAGGCGGCTGCCTGAGGCCATCTTGATACGCTGGAATCAGGTGAGCGCGACTATCATTCGTCTCATACCAATCGACGCTGAGGGTGACTCACGGGGTTTCGTTGCGTGGGCGGATCTGATTCGATGAGGCGAACCGGGAGGGTTTGCCATGTCGGCTGCAGCGCCGCGATCACCGATTCGTAGGCGAACAGGCCGCACCAGCCGAGGAGCAGGTAGAGGCCGATCGACAGCCGGTCGAAGCGGCCGGGCAGCAGCAGCTTCACCGCGATGCCGATCCCGGCCACGATCCAC
>NZ_JAKSYQ010000013.1:0-24124 GCF_022829665.1 Methylobacterium sp. E-041
GATCGAGACGGTGTTGTCGATCACCGAGACCAGCGGGAACGAGACCGGGTCGAGGGTCAGCTGCCCGGCCTCGATCTTCGAGAAGTCGAGGATGTCGTTGACGACGGTGAGCAGCGCGGCGCCCGAGCCCTGGATCAGCTCGAGCCGGTGACGGTCCTCCGCCCGCAGGTGGGTCTCGTCGAGCAGCATGTCGGCGTAGCCGAGGATGCCGTTCAGGGGCGTGCGGATCTCGTGGCTCATCGTCGCGAGGAAGTCGCTCTTGGCCTCGCTCGCCCGCTCGGCCTCGGTACGCGCCTCTTCGGCCACGCGCGTCTGCTCTTGCACACGCTGCGCGAGCGTCGCGTTCAACTCGAACAGAGCGCGCTCCGCAGTCTCACGTGCGGTTTCGTCCCTAAGCGTCAGTACCGCCCCGATCTGCTGGCCATCCGCCCCACGAAGCGGTTGAGCGTTGCCAATGGCCAGCACTTCGACACCGTCCGGCCGGACGATCCGCCACCGCGCCTCCCGAACCGTCTCCCCACGCACCGCGCGCGCCAGCGGCAACTCAAGCGGCGGGTAAGGTCGCCCATCCTCGGTGAAGAGGCGGTAGGTGTCGCTGTAGGCATCGGGCTCGACATCAAGGCGAGCAACACCGTGGATGGCAGCGGCAGCCCCGTTCACCATCGAGATCCTGCCCACCGCATCGGTGACGATCACGCCCTCGGCGAGCTGATTGAGGATGATGGCCTGCGTCGCAGCGGCAGTCTCAGTTTGGTCCGCGGGGGCGATCGGGAACCGGGGGAAAGGCTGCATGTGGACCAGCGTGCCGTGTCAGTTTTTGCCCGGCGAGACCACAGGCGGGCGATCGCGATCCAGGAACTCCAGGGTTCGAACGAACGATACGCCTGCCACCCTGTAAGAGAGGTAAAATGCCTGTCAGCCTTCAGCGGCAGACATCGTGCCTCCTGTTAGTCGCTGGTCAGCGACGGGCCATCTGCTACACGGCAGGCCTCTCGACGCTCGCGCGCCGCGGCGGTCGCGAACGCCGGCAGGCAGCTCGGCACAGAGAGCACGCGATGACAGGTCGGCGCGGGCCAGTTCTCTGTGCCGTGCCCGTGAAGCCTTGGGCCGGGTGATCGCGTGAAGGTCGGTGCTGCGGGGAACAGGAACCGCCGACGCCGGCTTATGGCCTGCTTCGATCGCTCCCGGCGGACCCTCTCGGCAGCGGGCGCTTCTCAGAACCTAGGACCACCAATCATGCTCAGAGACGAATGCACGCGCGTCCTTCGGACTCTGATCGAGAAGGCGCAGCGCGAGGATCTGGGTACGGCTCAGAACGCTATTCTACGGTTCGCCATGAACCAGTCCGAGCCGCAGGCCAGGGCAGCGGCTATGGATGATCTGCTGTCGGACCTCGCGGGTGAAGAGCGGGCCGACAGCGGCTCCGATATTCAAAAGGCTTTCCGCACCGTCCTCGTATCGATGATCGAACGGACGAAGATAACGGTCGGACCCGGTTCACCCGGACATGCGAGGTAACGCCCTTCCCAATCAGCGGCTGACACTTTACCCCCCATACTCCCCCGTTACGCCGACCCGTCCAGAGCGTTCGATCTCGCTGCGGCGGCTCGATACCTCAGTCTCGATCCGGTCGCCTTCAGCGCCCTCGTGGAAGACGGGAAGCTGCCCCGCCCTCGCCGGCTCGGCGAAGCTGTTGTCTGGGAGCGGATGGCGCTCGACACGGCGTTCGAGGCTGCCCCCGTCGAGCAGGAGCCTGTGCCGCCGGCTCATCAGGGGCCGGGACCGAAAGATGCAGGGAAGCGGAAGGCTCCGCCCCTAATGTCGAAGGAATGGCCCAGCTACCACAACGTCTACACGCCTGAGACGCTGGCCGATCGGTGGCAGTGCTCCGGCAACCACATCCGAAACATGATTCAACGGGGCGACCTGGCCGGGTTTCAGTACGGCGGGAAGCTGCTCCGGATCTCGGCCGCGGGCGTGGCAGCCTACGAAACCAAAAACACGGTTAAATGATTGACGGCTCTGTCCACGACCGTTTCCTAAGATTTCAACAGGGACACTGACAAAGATGGTGTTCAAAAGCGTGATAGAGCGTCGGACAATCAATGCACGTTCTACCTAGATTGTATAACTCCAGCTACAACGCAAAAGTTAAGATTTTTACCATTTTACGTAACGATTAAATAATTGATAGCAATTTATACGGCTATATGGTTTGGATAAAACTGAACCTTACGCCGATTTCAAAAAAATTTAGCTCGTCATTTTGACTATGGACTCCCTTATAATGAGAAGCGCTTCAGAACCGCCTACCAGGACATGACCGTAAAGCGAACCTATACACAGCACGCCGTCATCGCCCCCGCCCTCTGCATGCGCTACGACGGATCAGATTTTCACGCTGTCACTGCCGACATTTCGGTTAGTGGGCTGAGGTTACGATCCGCGACAATGCCACGGCTCGATGAACGCCTCGTCTGCAACATCCGCGACGTAGGGGCGATCAACGTTGAAGTTGTGGGAGTAGGAGCCTGCGACTTCGTCATTCGCGTAAAGGGCACCAACCCCGCCCCCGGCGAAATAGCGCGGCGTCTCATCGACTTAGCTCGCCAGCAAAGCCGCCCTCCCGAGGTCGTTCGCACTCACCGTCGAATTGTTCCTACACGAACAGACCTACAAGTCACCCTTGAGGATGGCAGCCTCATACCTGCGCAGATCGTGAACTTATCAGCATCAGGCGTGGCGCTGCGCCTCGATGTTCCGCTCGCGGTAGGACAACCGATCACGATTGGGCAAAGACGTGCAACAGTCGCGCGCCAAATCGAGCGCGGCATCGGCGCAGCTTTCCTCGAACCACTCGACGACGTAGCAGTCAGCGAGCACACCGTGCTGTGAAGGCACAACACCGCACCTGTGCACATCATCTCCAGTGTGTTTCTGAGCTGCAGAGCACGAGGGGCGTATCGGCGAAAAAGCAGGTGGCGGCCCTGCTCGGGGGCAAGCAGGACCGCTGCAGCGGATCGCGAGGACCTGCCGACTGCGGATGCAGCGGCGTCCACCATGAACCAGACAAGTTGTTGAAGGATGAGCGATACGTCGTCGGCTTTACCGTCGCCGCCGACCCCGTTCCTCGTCGGCCACCGCTTCCACCGCCGCGATGGCGTTCTCAAGCTACGCGATCCGCTTCAGGGTGCTGTCGGCCGGCATCGTATCGTACTGAGCGGCTTCCATGATTAGGTCGCGCTGGCGGGCCTTAAGATGGTCTAGGAGGGCGTCAAGCTTGTCCATGGCGCGCTGTAGCGAGGCGTGCCTTCCTCGACAACATGGCACCCGCCAGCAGCTTTCAGTGCGTGTGAGGTGATGCCCCTACTCCTGCTTTGACGCGGCCTGAACAGGGCTGTGAGTGATGTTTCACGCGACTATGGCCGCCGCGATCGACGGCGCGCGGACGCTTGCGCAGATGGAGGAGCTATCGCGTCAGGTGTGGCAGGGACACGGGTCAGGTGCCTTGGGCGACGCGGAGGCCCAGGCGCTTGCCGAACGCCTCCACGGGCGTCGCAGCGCGATCCGAGAGGGCGTCCGGCCCGTTGGCATCCCCGCCGGCCGTGCGAGCCTGTTCCCACCTCGGTGCGCGGCCGTCTCGCCTGATAGATCAGCATCGCGAGACCGTCGCCGGTTGCTGGCCTGCTCCGGCCCGATGCCGCCGGCCCTCGCTAGTAGGTTCACGACCGGGCAACTCGCGGTGCTGCGCATCGTCGGCGACGAGGTAGCCGGCAAAGGCGTGTGCGGGCTCTGCATCGACGCCATCGCAGCGCGTGCTGGTGTGTGCCGACGGCTGGCCCAGGCTGCGATCCGCCTCGCCGAGGGCGATGGCCTGCTAATCATTCAGGAGCGTCGGCATCAGGGGCGGAAGAACGAGCCGAACCTGCTACGCATCATCAGCCGGGAATGGCAGGCATGGATGCGACGGGGACGCCGCCTCCTGGCCGAGGGGAGGGTGGGTGCAAACCGATGCACCCCAAGGATAAGAGGGTGTTAAGTTCGTGGAAAACAAGGCCAGCAGCACGGTCAAAGAAGCTGCCGGAACGGCAGGGTCGCTCTCACGCCAGTGGCTTACGAACATCCGCGCGGGTGGCGGAGCCGGTGCGAGCTATGCGGTGATGACATGTAGGCGAACGGTATGACGAACGACGACTTTCTCGCCAACACAGGGTTGCCGGCCTGCTTCGCAGCATCAGTCGGTGGATTGGCCGACGCGATCCGTGCCGCGCGCAACGCCGAGGCTTACCTCTGACGATCAGGGCGAACGCGGCGAAGGGCGAGCCGGGCTTGTCTGATGCCTCGGATGCGCTTCGGTCAACCGTGCATGCCGTTGGGGACATAGACGCTCATACATTAGTATATCCGGCGACCTCATAAACGAGCACGTACTTTATCAAATTTTCGAACCAAAAAACCTTACTTCTGATAGAGGAGAAAGGATCAAACCCGTTAGGGCAACCGATATATTTTACAACCTATACTTTTCATACCTCGCCCATTCAAGTTTAAGGTTGTGGCGCATCGGTAGGCTATCAATGAATGTGATGCAAAATCAATTTAAGCAGAGTACCTAATAGATTAGAACACTAATTAGTGCTTAATTAAGGATTTTATCGTATGCTGTGATTACCAGCAATATGTATATATATTTTTAAGGACAGTCATGCCGCTCTTGCGGAAGATCGCCCCGGTTCTGGCTGCAGGTTTTGCTCTCGCCAGCATCAACGCCCACTCTCAAGATTATAGCGATCAAAAACAAAGCTATAAACGGCCCGATCTTATCCCATTTCCAGAGGAAGCACCCTATTCACCGCAACTGGCAACTCTCGGAAAAATGTTATTTTTCGATCCCCGTCTAAGTGGAAAGCAGAACCTTAGCTGTGCGAGTTGCCACAATCCATCCTTTGGCTTCGAAGTCCCAGTTGCAGGCGCGATCGGTGCAACCAACAAACTTTTGCCGCGAAAGGCTCCAACTGTACTGAACGCAGCTTGGATATCGCCATTGTTTTGGGATGGGCGTGCGCCCAACCTGGAACTCCAGGCTATGGGCCCAATTACTGCGGAAGGAGAAATGGATGGTAAGTTCCCGCAGATTATCGGGCGCCTAAAGGGTATTAAAGAATACAATACGTCGTTCAAAAAGTTGTTTCCGATGGATGGTGTCACGCAAGACAACATCCTCACGGCGATTGCGACCTACGAACGCTCGGTTGTGGCCGGATCCGCACCGTTTGACCGCTGGATTGAGGGAGACGATGCAGCGATTTCGCCTGCTGCGCAACGCGGCTTTGCTTTGTTCAACGGCAAGGCTGGATGCGCAGGATGCCATACGGGCTGGAACTTCACGGACAATCAGTTCCACGACATCGGCATTCCGACCAAGGATGTCGGTCGAGCAGCATTCACGCCCGACGATCCACTCGCGCAGTACGCCTTCAAGACGCCGGGCCTGCGCAATCTGACCTACCGCGCTCCATTCGGCCATGCTGGCCAGTTTGCCGACCTCGACGCGATTATCACCTTCTACGAAAGTGGTGGCATTCCACGGCCATCCAAGTCGCCGCTGATGAAGCCACTAAGTCTTAGCGCCGAGGAGCACTCGGATCTGATCGCCTTTTTGCGCACCTTAACAGCCGAGCAGACGCAGACCGCCCTGCCGAACCTGCCAAATTGACGCCGACGACGGGACCTCGCACGATGTCGATCCGCTATAAGATCCTTCTTCCCCTACTCGCCTTCATGCTCCTGGCAGCCCTGCTATCAGGTGTCACCGGTCTTGTCGGCCTTGGAGCGGTGACCGACCTTGCAACACTCACTGAGCGCACGAGTGAGGCGAACGAAGTCAGCCGGGCGGCCCGAGATGATTTTCGCCAAGCGGAAGAACTGCTGGCACGCGTGACCGCGATGACCGACCTTATCGACATGGCCCCCATCAACGCTCAGTTCACCGCAGCGAGTGACGAATTGATGGGTTTGCTCGGACGTTTGAAGAACACTGCGTTGTCTGATCTGATGCAGACGTTATCGCGAAGCACGGATACGGACGCGCGTCAGTGGCGCGCTGATGCAGAGATCCTGCTCGGCATCCGACCAGCGCGAGAGATCCCCACTCAGGAACGGTTGATACGGCAAGGCCGCGGCCTACAAAAACGCTTCGATGAGATTGTTGCACTCGCAGCAGAGGATGCCCGCACTCAGATCGTATCGACCCGTGAAGCGACAGCCTCGAAGATCTGGATGATGCTCGGGCTTGCAGGCGCTGTAGTACTCCTCGGTTCGGCGACCGCGTGGTGGCTCGCAGGGGGCCTGGCGAAGCCGCTGGTTCGTCTCACTACTGATACCAGCCGCCTAGCACAGGGCGATACCAGCGTCAGGCTCTTGGGCGCCAACCGCAGCGACGAAATCGGTGACATTGCCCGGGCTGTCGTGGCGGTTCGTGATATGTCGCTGGACGAAGCTGCCAAGCAACTCGCGACGACGGAGGCTGGTCGCCTTCGCGAGGAGCAGGCACGACGAGCGCTGCTGCGCGATCTCGCTGATCAATTTGAACGCTCCGTCGGCGCGATCGTCGAACATGTCGGGCAAGCGGTCGGCAGCCTGCAAGCCTCATCCAACATGATGTCGGCAGCTGTCGATGGCACCGCTCATCGCTCGGCCACCGCGGCTGGAGCCGCGCGGCAAACCAGCGACAACGTCCACGCGGTGGCGGCGGCGGCGGAAGAGATCGGTGTGACGGTCGGAGAGATTGGTCGTCAGGTTGAACAGGCGACTGCGATGTCGGCGTCCGCTGTGCAAGCGGTCTCCCGAACTGAGCGGACCATGGTCGATCTCGCTGCGGCTGCAACGCGCATTGGTGACGTAACGGGCATTGTTTCAAGCATCGCTGGACAGACGAACCTCTTGGCGCTCAACGCTACGATTGAGGCGGCACGCGCTGGGCAGGCTGGTCGCGGGTTTGCCATCGTTGCCGCCGAGGTGAAGGACCTAGCGACCCAGACCGCCCGAGCGACTGAGGAGATCGGCCGACAGATTACAGCAATCCAAGCAGCCACGGATGGGGCGGCGGAAGCAATTCGGGACATCGTCGGGCAAATTCATGCAATGAACGGCGTAACGATGAGTATCGCTGCCGGCATTGAGGAGCAGGGTGCCACGACGCAAGAGATTATGCGGAGCATGGTCCATGCCTCGACGGGTACGGACCAAGTCACCGTGAACATTTCTGAGGTCGCGCGTTCGGCAGAAAGCGCGGGTAATGCCGCACAATCGGTTGCAGTCGCCGCTGATACGCTGGCCGGACAGTCCCATTCCTTACGTGCAGAGATGCGGCAGTTCCTTGCTAATGTGCGCGCGGCATGATTTCTAAGATCGGCTTTAAAACAATCTGGACAATTTGATCCTTACAGGCGCGGCGAACATCGCGGACGTTGAGGTCGTATTAAACACTTCCTAGGGATCCCCAGCCCAATCAAACTAGCCGCTAGGTCAAACAGCGCCTCAGGAGTCCATCTCCTGGGGCGCTCGTCGTTTGAACGGGTTTCCTTTTTGGTCGTTCGGAAGAACCTTGTAGGCGCTGGGACGGCAAAGCCTAGCGACGCTCCTACCGACACATCCCCATTATGCTTGTTGTCGGCACGAGCGTTTAAAAGCGGCGATATGGATGCGAGCCAGTTCCCTGTACCATGCTGGTAAAGCCTCGGGCCGGGTGATCGTGTAAAGGTCGATGCGGCAGGGAACAGGAACCGTCGGCGTCGGCTTATGGCTCGTTCGAAGTCTCGAAGGGGTGGCGACTCTGCGGTCGGGGAGTGGACCACTACGGCGGATCTCAAGGATCTGCCGGTAGCATGAAAAAAATTCGCTTCCGGGCTACGAAATACCGAGTTCACGTAATTCGTAGAAAAGGCATAATTTTTCCCGGAATACTGACTTATGCGTAATGTAACAAAATTACTATAATATGATAAAGGCCGTGTTAAGGGGCTATTAACTTTTCGATATCAGCATTGCTCCAAGATAGAGAGGTTGAGATAGGAAGGGACTTTGCTATGCCAGAAAGAAGGCGAGTGCAACGACAATCTTGCACTTTAGACGGCCGCATCTTTTCTCCGCAACTCAGCGATCCTGTCCGCTGCACAATTACTGATATTTCGTCTTTAGGTGCCTTCGTTCAGTCCAATAGAGATCGATCCATACCCGCTAGCTTTGATCTTTCTATTGGCGGAAGTACTTTTCCACGTGCTTGCCGTATAGCCCGCGTAGAATATAATGGGTTTGGCGTAGAGTTCCTTGATCCCGTTCGTTGTGAGGTCGAGGAAATTTTAAGAGAGTACGCATTTAATGAAGAATTATTGTTCGAAGCTTTGTGTACCGATCTAGACAGCGAAGTCACTATTACGAAAACCCGTTTGGGAAAAACTACCACTGCCCTTATGGACTTGATTGAGCGTCGAAGCGCAGTGAGGTGGCAATCTAGTGATATTGATGAGAAGCCTACACAGATAAGACTATTGACACGCCTTTAGGACGGATAGAGCTTTGGAGCAATAGGCCGGACCCACAACTCAGGTCCTTGCAGGATCCATTCTGAAGAGTCTATCCGCTGTGATGGCAGCCAAGCAGGCGCTAGACATCATCGACCCCTACGCTTACCCGCCACGGGGCCTCGATCTCGCTGCGGCGGCTCGATACCTCGGCCTCGATCCGGGCGCGTTCCTCGGCCTCGTGGACAGCAGGAAGCTCCCGCAGCCGACGGAACGAACCTGTTTTGCGGGTCATGGTTTCCCTAGGTGCGATGTCCAGGGACAAGCTACCAATGGCTCAGTACTTCTTCGACTTCTACGACGGCAAAATGCACCGCGATGCGGTCGCCCACGAGTGTGAAGGACCTGACGACATTCGTTTAGAGGCAATGCATGCGCTTCCGGCGATGGCTAGAGACCAAGTACCATAGGATGGCGACACGCAGTCCTACACCGTCCTCGTTCGCCACGAGAGGAACCTCACCGTCTACACCGCGGCCCTGACGTTCGCGGGGATCTGGCTGGGTGAGGATGAGCCGCCGGTTGAGGAAGCCGATTGAGCTGACGGCAACTGCTTCTACTCTCGAAAGCCAGCGCGTTCGGCTTCAGCACGGAGACAGGCAAGAACCCGGTCGCGAGCCTGCTGGTCCGTGATCGCAGACCAAAGCCGAAGCACCATCACCGCCTCACCGGGGTCGCCCTCTGGCACAGCAGCCCAGAACTTGTCCAGGGGTATGTTGAGAGCGTCGGCAAGCTCTCGCAGACGGGTGGTTTGGTGCTCGGCCATGCTCAGATACTGCCAAGCTGACCGAAAGGTCCGTGCCTGAATGCAAAATTCAATCGCTCGCGATCACGGCTTCGTTACCTCGTCGCTGTCGGGTGAGCTTGCTCACTTAATACCGAACTACCGGTCCCGCCGACATCGTTCCTCGTCAGCCACCGCCTCTACCGCCGCGATAGCGTTCTCAAGTTCCGCGACCCGCTTCAGGGTGCTGTCCGCCGGCATCGTATCGTACTGAGCGGCTTCCATGATCAGGTCGCGCTGACGGGCCTTCAGGCGGTCTAGGAGGCGGTCAAGGGTTTCCATCGCCGCCGTGTTAGCGAGACGTGCCTTTCTCGACAACAGCAAGTCGGTGCCCCTCAGGCCGAGATCACGACGCTGCCAGCCGAGCGAGCCGCTCAAGCTCGTCTGTTGCGGGCTAGACACGGCACCAGGAAGGACTTGCCACTATGCTCGAAGGCCTACCTGTCCCGCCTCAAGGATTGCGGAATGCCGATCCGTCCCGAGCACCGCCATTTCTTCTTGTCCCGGAACATGTCGTACAGCGCCGGGCTGTCCTCCAGATTCGTGGAGCGATGGCTGATGATGATGGACGGGTCGATGTCACCGTTTTGGATGCGCTCCATCAGCGGCTTCATATAGCGGACCATGTGGGTCTGGCCGGTCTTCAGGGTCAGGCCCTCCGGGTACCTACGCTTCTCGAACCTCGCCGCAGGCGAAGTACCGCGAGGATACCGAGAGTTGCGACGCCGGTGCAGATCACGGAAGGCCGGACGCCCGTACGCGTCGATGCGTGGTTCAAAGCCACCTCCAGTGCTCCAGCTAGATTGACCACCAGTGGGATGACCCGCGTATCAAGAAAAAGTTTTGGTGAAGATGGCCCAGCGCCTTTCTTGAGCATGTAATCGCGTTCAACGACCATGTTAACCTCTTTTTGCATCAAATGATAGATGCAGATAAATATTTGCATCCAAGCGTGATGATATGAAACGCTCGCCTCTAGCGGGGGTTGCCTCATGGGATCACCCTTGGAGTGCATTTGTTGTCAAAGCCTACGTTCAAACCCTACCGTCGTCCCTCCGGCGGGTGGGGTTCGGCCCTTTCGGTCGGCAACATTCTGAGGCGCGAGGGTGTGCTGGCGAGTGTTCCGGTCGCTCTGACCCGTCACAACAAGGTCGACGGCTACCGGTGCAACAGCTGCGCTTGGATCAAGCCGGCGAGCCCACTCCCATTCGAGTTCTGCGAGAACGGCGTAAAAGCCGTGGCCTGGGAGTTGACGGCTCACCGCTGCACCCCGGCCTTCTTCGCTGAGCACACCGTCACCGAACTGCTCGGCTGGGACGAGTTCCAGCTGGAGCATACCGGGCGCCTGACTCATCCGCTGCGCTACGACGCGGACTCAGACAAATATGTGCCCGTGTCGTGGGGGCATGCCCTGGACGAGATCGCGGGCGAGTTGCGCGCCGTGGAGGACCACCTCAAGGGAACAGTGTTTTACAGCTCTGGCCGCCTCTCGAACGAAGGCAGCTACCTCTACCAGCTCTTCGCCCGGCTTTACGGCAACAACAACCTGCCGGACTCGTCCAACATGTGCCACGAGACGACCTCGGTGGCGCTACCGATCAGCATCGGCCAGGACATCGGGACGATCTCACTCGACGACTTCGCCAAGTCCGATTGCATCCTGTTCTTCGGCCAGAACCCCGGCAGCAACTCGCCGCGGATGCTGCATCCCCTGCAGGAGGCGAGCCGGCGCGGCGTGCCGATCATCACCTACAATCCGCTTCGTGAGCGCGGGCTGGAGCGCTTTACGAACCCTCAATCGACCGCGGAGATGCTACTGGGCCAGGAAACCCGGATCAGCTCGCAATATCATCAGGTCAAGGCAGGCGGCGACCTCGCCGCGCTCGCCGGCATCTGTAAGGCGGTTCTAGCCGCTCACGACGCGTCGCGGGAGGCGGGCGGCCCTGCGATCCTCGACGAGGCGTTCATAGCGGAGCACACCCACGGCTTCGATACCTTCGCGGCATGGCTGCGCGTCCAGGAGTGGGACGAGCTGGAGCGTCGTTCGGGCCTGCACCGAGCCGACCTAGAGGCGACCGCCACCGTCTACGCGGGGGCCCACGCCGTTGTCGCGGTCTACGGCATGGGCCTGACTCAGCATCAGGCCGGCGTCGAAACCGTGCAGATGCTGGTGAACCTCCTCCTGATGCGCGGCAACATGGGCCGCAGTGGCGCTGGTATCTGCCCGGTGCGTGGCCATTCCAACGTGCAGGGGCAGCGCACGGTCGGGATCACCGAAAAGCCCGAGTTGTTCCCGCTGGATCGGCTGGGTGAGCAGTTCGGCTTCGAGCCGCCGCGCGAGGCCGGCTACAATACGGTCGAGGCCTGCGAAGCGATCCTCAAGGACGAGGTCCGGGCCTTCGTGATGCTCGGCGGCAACTTCGTCCGCGCGATCCCCGATCACGGCCAGATGGAGCCCGCCTGGCGTCGGCTGCGCCTAACGGTCAACGTTATCACCAAGCTCAACCGCAGCGCGCTGCTACCGGGTACGGTCAGCTACATCCTGCCGGTACTCGGCCGCCTGGAGATCGACGAGACCGAGGCCGGTCCACAGGTCCTATCGATGGAGGACACCTCGGCCTGTGTTCACGGCAACCGCGGCCTGCGGAAGCCGGCCTCGCCGCATTTGATCAGCGAGAACCGGCTCATCTGCGAACTTGCGCTGCGGACGCTTGCTCCCAATCCACGCGTGCGCTGGACGGACTACATGCGCGATTACGCCGAGATCCGGAAGGAGATCGCTTACACGCTGCCCGAGTCGTTCTGGGATTACGAGCGCCGCATGTGGGAACCAGGCGGCTTCCAGCGCGACCTGCCGGCCAAGCGGCGTGAATGGCGAACGGAAACCGGTCGGGCCACCATCGTGACCCCGAAGGCCCTGGATGAGGATGCGGACATGCCGGCCGTCGGGCACGACGTCCTGCGCCTGATGACCCTGCGCTCGAACGACCAGTTCAACACGACGGTCTACGGCTACGACGACCGCTTCCGCGGCATCAACAACACCCGCAAAGTTGTGCTGATGAACCGCTCAGACATCGACCGTCTTAGGCTCAAGGTCGGACAGGCGGTGACCCTTAAGACGGTTGCCGACGACGGGATCGACCGCCGGCTGCCCGGCCTTCTCGTCGTAGCCTACGACATCCCGATCGGTTGCATCGGCGGGTACTACCCGGAGTGCAACGTCCTGATGCCGATCTGGCACTACGCGATCGGCAGCAAGACGCCTGCAGCGAAGATGATCCCCGTCACCATTCATTCCGAGGACGCACGGGTGCTCGAACCGCAACTCGAACACGCCGGAGGATAAGCTCGACTTTGGCCATTGGCGGCGGATTGAGTGAGCTGAGGTGACGTAGCAGGCGTGACGGGTAGGCTGGTAGCGTCCTGGCCAAGAGACCCCGCCATGCAGCCCCTGCCTGCCCGCTTCGCCGCGATCATTCTGGCGTTCGCGCAATTGTTTGTCCGCCGCTCGTCGCGCCATGCTCAGCCGATGCTCATCGGTGTGATCCTGACACCGAGCCGTGGCACGGTGACGAGCGTCCTGCGCAACCTGGGTGGGCGCAGGAGCGACGGTTCGTGAACGTCCAGCGCATACTGTCCGCCTCCCACCCGCGCCGATCGTAGCATCCTTCGCCGACCTGCCGCGAAGGAGACCTTTGAAGGGTCCGAGAAGGGTCTCAAGCAACTTGAGTGAATTTTCGATAATCCGACCGTTTTCTCGACGTATGTAGCTACGTACGGTAGGGTCCGAGAAGGGTGGCTACTGGATAAGCTAATAGGTATAATTAAATCTATGATTGCCTCACGAATTAAAATCCCTCATCCAACTTGCAACTTCATTCACCGGTAGAGGGCGAGCGAAAAGGTAGCCCTGCACCTCGGCACAGGCTGTCGATTGGAGCTGGCTGAGTACAGCTTGCGTCTCGACGCCCTCGGCTACAACGCGATGGCCAAGATGCTTCGCCATCGAGATCATCATGGTCACCAGTGAGAATTGGCGTGGATCGGTATCGATGTCACTCATAAAAGAGCGATCGATTTTTACGACATGGACCGGCAGCCGCTGTAGATAGGACAAACTACTATACCCGGTGCCGAAGTCGTCGATCGCTAAACGAATACCGGCAGCAGCCAGCTCATTAAGCTGGCTCAGGGCTTGCTCTGCATCGTTCATTACTGCAGTTTCGGTGATCTCAAGCTCAAGGAACTCGGGTGGTACTCGATGGCGCGCCAGAACCTGACTGACGCGGGCCGCAAAATCAGCTTCGTGCAAGTTGGTGGAAGAGATGTTGACCGAAATGATCAGCTCCAAGCCCATCTCTCGCCACTGCGCCAGCTGTGAGACAGCAGTCTCCAGCACCCAGGCTGTTGTTGGTGTTGCCAGGGCCATGCGCTCGATCAGAGGAATGAACTCACCTGGAGCGATCGACCCGAGCGTCGGATGCGTCCACCTCATCAAAGCTTCGGCGCCCACACAACGTCCGGAGGCGAGATCCACGCGAGGCTGGTACGCGAGAGAAAACTCTGAGGGCTTCTGTAACGCTGCCTCGAAATCCCGAAGCAGCATGAAGCTTCGTCGGAAGGCGTTGTCCGAGGTGTTTGAATGGATCTGAAAGAGCTTGCCTGTCGCACGAGCGTCCTGCGCTGCTCCCTGGGCAATCCTCAAAATGTCGCTCGGGGGTAGCTCTCCCAGGATAAAGGGAGCGATCCCCAGCGCGACGGTGCCAATCATATCCGGCCCGCCTAGCTTTCGGAGCTTCTGAGTCTGCGTTCTCAAAAGATTGACGTAGGCAAATTCGTTCATGCTTTCGGGTGCTAATGCCGCTAGCTGTGTACTTCCGATATGATATGCTTTTCGATGCGGCCCAATCAAGGACCGAAAATTGCGTGCTGATATTCTGACGAGATCATCGATAACGGCCGAGCCCATGACGCGTACAGCATGGTTCATCTGCTCAACAGAGATCAAATCAACAACAATCACGATATTTCTCGCTTTTGTTGTATCATTACGAGCCAGATCGCTAAGGTCATCGAAAAACTGTGTTCGGTTCGGAAGCTCACTGATCGGATCAATGCGTCCGAAGGCATGCTGCAACTCGATCTGCGACATTACCATAGCGGCGAGATCGTGAAGGGCCGTTAGCTCAGAGGGCTCTGCCTGTCGCGGGGATGTTCCGAGCACACACATGGCGCCAAGACCGAAACCGTCGCGCGTCATGAGTGGAACCCCAGCATAGAAGCGTATTCCAGCTCTTGCCAAGACGCTGTCGTGATAACAGGGATCTGTGAGAAAGTCCTCGATCACCAACAGGTCGCGACTCTCGGCCACTTCAGCACATGGTGCCTTCTCACGTGGGATCGAGCTGTGTTCTACGCCGACCCGCGACTTGAACCATTGTCTGTCGCTATCGGTGAGAGAGATAGCTGCGATTGGCAGGTCGAAAATCTGGCTTGCCATTCGTGTGATACGATCGAAGTTCTCCCCCGGTGACGTGTCAAGGAGGTCTAATCTGTGAAGCGCGTCTAGACGGTTGCTTTCTTCAGCCGACACCATCGGTTGATACTCCCGACTAAACCGCTAGATTGACCACGCCTCGCAACCACCCGGTATGAGGCGGCTGAAGACAGACTTTGCTACGAATGATAGCTAGGATTAGTTTTTTATAGCACCACAAAGTGCCGACAGGAAATTTCTATAGCGTCACACAAGTTGATTTCAAATTAATATCAAATGATGTACAAGGATAAAATATGATCATATGCTATTTTTGGGGGGGCGCAGATTTAGTCATTAGGCTGAGATAGCAGGAACTGGAGAGCTATAAGCCTGCTTTCATGCGACAAAAACGCCCAAGGCCCGTAAGGCATTCCCTAACTGATCGTTACTTGCTGAAGCGTCCTCGTAGCGCCCTGCGATGTTTGCAATCGGGCGCCCAATTCGGCGGATCACCTCACGCTCGAATGAGATAAAGCCCTCGATCTCGCCGCGCACATCGCGAATGGGACGGCAATCGATCTCGGCGCGATATCGTGTTCCATCACCTTTGTAGTTCGTCAGGTAGCCGTGGAAGCGCTCTCCCCTTTTCAAGGCATGGTGGAAGACGTCGAGCGTCGCCCTGCGCGTCTCTCGACCTTGCATGAAGCGTGGGCTCAGACCGACAATCTCGTCTGGATCGCGTCCGACCAGCTTCCCAAAGGCTGGGTTGACGTAGGTGATGATCGGCCCAGGCGGCTCAAGAGCGGCCTCCGTAATGACGATACCAACAGGAAGATCCCGGCCAAAGGCACGGATTAATTCGACGATTGTCATATTGGTTGGGCGATCACCTTCTTGTAAGCCGTAGCTCACTATCGTCCAATCGTAGAGCTGACAAAGACGTTCCCCAAGGGTTGATGGAATACGAAAGGCCGAGGATAACCGCGGCTGCCCTGTAAATCATCGGATCTTCGTCAGTCGGGGAAAAGCGATTTAATCAAGATATATTTCCTAGACCCTTCTGTGTCGGATATCCGAACGTTTTTCCGACGAGAAGGTGGAGCGGCTCGTTGACGGCTCACCGCAGCTTGGTTTCTGTCGGGAAAATATGACGGGTTTTCTATTGCGGATAAAACGCACCTGAATCACTATCCCGACATGCTCGTCGGATATGCCCGCGTCTCCACGCTCGACCAGAACCTCGACCTCCAGCGTGATGCGCTGACCAAGGCCGGGTGCGAGAAGCTGTTCGAGGAGAAGAAGTCCGGCAAGGCCGGGACCAAGCGGCCTGAGTTCGAGGCGGCGCTCGCCTACCTGCGACCCACCGACGTGCTGGTGGTGTGGAAGCTCGATCGGCTCGGCCGGTCGCTCGTCGAGATGATGCGCACCATCGACAGCCTGCGACTGAAGGAGATCCACTTCCGCTCGCTGACCGAGCAGTTCGACAGCGATACCGCCCACGGGCGCTTCGCTCTGCAAATGCACGGTGCCATGGCGGAGTACTTCCTCGACCTCAACCGTGAGCGTACGATGGAAGGGCTGAAGGCAGCATTGGCCCGCGGCCGGAAGGGCGGACGCCCGAAGAAGCTGACCGAGGCCGACATCGAGGTCGGCCGCGCCCTCCTCCAGACCGGCACCATCTCGATTGCGGCGATCGCCAAGCGGCTCGGGGTCAGCCGTGACACGTTCTACAGCTACTTCCCGCAGGCCCGCGCGCGTAGCCAAGCGATGGCTGCAGCGATCGCCAAGACCAGCTGATCCGATGCCGATCCGCCCGGAGCACCGCTTCTTCTACCCGATCGACTGGCGGCAGCTCTCGACCACGATCCGCTTCGATCGGGCCGGCGGGGCTTGCGAGGGCTGCGGACGCCCGCATGGGCGGACGATCTACTGCCTACGCGATGGCCGCTGGTGGGATGCGGCGGCCGGCACCTGGCGTGACGGCCAGGGCCGGACCCTTTCGACCCTGCCGACGATCGAGGATCTCGGGGGGATCCGTTCGACCCGGGTCGTGCTCGCCACGGCCCATCGCGATCACGACACCGCCGACAACGTGGCCGCGAACCTCGCAGCGTTCTGCCAGCGCTGCCACATCAACCACGACCGGCCGGAGCACCGCCGCCGGCGCTGGCGAACCTTGTTTCGCAGGCGAGCGATGGGCGATCTGTTTCAAGGGCGCCCCTGACCCGGCTGTCGCGCCGGCGGAAGTGCGACCGGTATCGGTATCGTGCAGCCCGTCGTACCTCGGCTGTCGGTAGGCTTGCGTTCGACGACAGCCGAGCGGATCGTCTTCGGCCGGTACGCAGGTACCCCCTTCGACCCCCGGCCCCCCCTTCCACCCCTGGCGCCCCAGCCTCGCCCCCCCCTTGCCGGAGAGGCAGCCGTCAGGACGCAGACCGATCGTGACAGCGCCTGTGTTGGTTCGGCTCGGCATCGTGGCGACGACGGACCATTTAGGTGGCTGGGCAGCCGGCAGGAGCGGCGGTGTGTGGCTGCGAACGGGGGAACCGAACGCGCCGCGACCTGCGGCCGGAGTACGCCCCCCGACACATCCGCCGCGCTTCGACAGACGCACCGGCTGGCAAGGCAGTTGTCCGAAATCCCGATCGGCGTGGCCGGCTTCGCCCGCACGACGTTGCCGATCCGCGCTCGATCCACCGCTGCAAAAAAAAGTTTCCGCCAATTTCGCGCGCATTTTTCCCATGCTGAACAACCGGTCCGCGACGGTATTTCCGCAGGGATTGGACCCCCCTACCGGGGTAGGTGAGCCTCCGCGCACAGCTTGGCTCACGTCTGTTCACGGGTTGGCCGGCTCCGAAGCGGTCCGATCCAGGTCGAGCCGACCGTAACGGCGCGCGCGGCATGGCGGCTGTACGTGTCGGCAGCAGCCGTAGGCGCATCGACAGCGCACAGCTCACCAGGCTGCAAGAGGAAGCGCCTGGGACGCCAACGTCGTGGCGCTGCCTGAGCTTGGAGGGCTGACGCGTCGCGCCCTGGGTATTTTAAGGCCGGTCATCGCACACCCGGCCTCGATCCGATCGTCGATTGAACCAAGCTCTGAGCGAACAGAAAACGATTTACGGCCTGATCGGCACGCCATCAAAGCCCTCACGCCAACGCCCCCGAAACCTTGCAAGCCGGTTTGGACGATCGAAGGCTGGTCGCGCTGTCGCGCGACGAGGCCGTGTCTCCTCTCCAGAGAGGATGGCGCCAAAGCTACCAAGCTTTGGCGTCTCGTCAACCGGATGGGATGCTCGCCGGCTCCGATGGCGATCGGCAGCTCGATGCCCGTCGAGGGCTCACCGCGGCCAACACCGTGCGTTCAGTCCCGCTGTTGGGACGATGGGGCGGGGAGGAGGCTGCCGATCAGCGCGCATCCCATAGTTCAACCCTTCTCTATCCCTTTCTTAAAACTCATCTTTTTCTTCTTTTTGGGAGTGAGAGGATAATAGGGAGGTATTTTCTCGGGTATGTATGAGAGATAAAAAAAAGGGGTGCCCCTGTACCTCATACCTCGAACTGTCTCATGCGTAGGGTGAGAAAACGCCTCCCTAGCCGCCCTTACACCCCAAATCGAGGCTAAGTCCTTGATCCAGCTCACCCTCGTCGCTGGGTGGCAGCAGGCCGACGTAGCCTCCTAGCGTCCTCAGGTTCCCTGCGGGAAGCCGCTGTAGGCGCGCGGGGGCGTCAGAGGGCACGAACTGACGCTCAATCGTCGGGCCTGACCAGAGGTAGACGACGGTTTTCCCCGTTTCCGTGCCGATGCCCCGCCGCTGCTGCCGCCGGGTGCTGATCGAAGGCGATCGGCTAGATCGATAGCCCGACCGTTGCACGGGCGGCAGTGAACCACCTCCGCGGACGCGTCTAATCACCCTCCGACCCGCTCGCGCGTCACCGGCAATCTCGCCGCCTCGGTCGTATCGTGCTTCGGCTAGGCCGAGGCGACGACGCACTCGCACGGGTGGGTGGTGCAGGTATCGATCTCGCCGGCAGCCTGGGTTTCGGCCTCAATCGCAGCGCGCAGCATGCCATCGGTTGGCCTACGCCATACCCAGAGACCCTCGTACGGGAGGATAGGGACGGTAGGGTCAGCAGAATTCGCCAGCCTCCCGTAAAATCAGCCCTTCCTAAGCCTCTCTCTTTATTTCTCTTTTTCTTCTCAACGGGAGTGTAGGGAGAATAGGGAGGGGATTTCTTGGGTATACATGAGATGATTTTGAAACAGGTCAGATGCCGACCTAAAATCGTTCCTTCGAAATCACTCTCATGCGTAGGGTGGGAAAATGCCTCCCTAGGCCCCCTAGCGTCCCAAATCAAAGCTAAGTCATTGATGCTGCACGCCCCGATCGCCGGGAGGCAAAGCCATTGCTTGGACTGCTTGCCTCCCTAGCCTCCCCAAATCAGGACGCTGCGGGGGGAAGGCGGGGGCGTCGGACCACGTAAACTGAGGCTCGATCCCCATCCCGACCAGAGGTCGATCGGGGTTTTCCCCAGTTCCGTGCCGATGCACCTCACCGCCGCTGCCATGCACCGTTCAAGGCCGAGCTGCCGAGGCGTCGTGATAGCTGTTTCACCTTTTGCACCCCTGGACGGGTTGTTCGCTTAGTCATTCGACAGGATCGATTTTTCACCACGTTGGTCCGATTACCTGAAATCTGAAGATGCCGTAAAAACCGCCTATTTATCGCCCATCTTGTCCGCGACTAGCAGGTTTTCCGGGGTCTCGGCGGGATCGTAATTGTCGTCGGGTGATCCGAGATCCTGCGTGACGTTCGGCCACGCACGAGGCGGGTGAGTCTTTGAGCATGCAGAATGGACTGACCGGAGCGGGGCCTCTCGTGCCCGGTGTCGCATTGCCGACGCGTGCACGCGCGAAGCGCAAGGGCCGCAAGCCCCCGGCCCGATCGCGTCGAACGTCTGGGTCACGCCCGTCCTCCAAGGCCGCGGGAAAGGCCCGTGTGGTGCTATCGTTGCCCTCGTCTGCTCTGGAGGCCCGCGACTGTCTCCCCGCCCAGCCCGCTTCGGACTTGCCAGTCGATGCCGCACCCGACATCGTCGCAGTCACGCCGGCTTCTGCCGCGGTAGATCCTGATGAGCCGGCGGTCGCAGACCATGAGCCGGTCGCCTGTTCGACTGATCCGGCCGGCGGGATTTCGGACTCCGAAACGGCAGCGGCATCGACGCATGCACAACTTGAGACCCTGGGAGTAACCCCAGTCGCCGTCGTGTCTGACGTCGTAGCTGCAAGCGCCGTTGGCCGCGGGCGGATCACCGCGGGACGGGGCCTCGCAGCCATTTTGTCGGCTGGCCTTGTCATTCTCGGTGCATGGGCGCTGCAACCTGGCCTCGATCGCACGGTCCACCCGCGGATCGCTGCAGCTCCAACTGATGCGATGCCGGCTCCAGGGGGAAGCCCTGCCGGTCTGCAGGAAGCGGCACAGGCTATTGTTTCCCTCCAAGGGGCGGTAAATTCGAGCCGTTCGAACGAGGGTTGGACCACCCCGCCCACGAGGGTGTCGCCCGTTGACGTGCCGGATCAGCCCCTTACACCGCTTCTGGACTCGTCTCAGACCGCGCCTTCGACCGTCTCCGCGTCCGGGACCGTCCTTCCAGCTGTTCCTGGTCTTGTGCCTCTTCCCCCGCGGCGCCCGACTACCCTCGCCTT
The DNA here is from genome assembly GCF_022829665.1 of Methylobacterium sp. E-041. Classification (NCBI taxonomy): domain Bacteria; kingdom Pseudomonadati; phylum Pseudomonadota; class Alphaproteobacteria; order Hyphomicrobiales; family Methylobacteriaceae; genus Methylobacterium; species Methylobacterium sp. E-041. Next base: position 20,553 of record NZ_JAKSYQ010000013.1, read on the forward strand.
GCGACGGACGTCCCCGGTTCCGCCGAAGGTCTCCTCGGCAGGGTCCGAGACGGCCGCCGCAGAGGAACCGGTACGGACCGATGTGAACGTCTGGTCGCCGCCGCAGGCAACAGGGCGCTATCGTCTGCCCTGGGGCGTGGCGCAATTGGGAGAACGCAGCAACGACGATACGGCACACGGCCCGCAATGGACGTTCGCGGTCGAGCGCTGATGATCCCACTCCGGGAGCCCCGAACGAGGCGGCGATCGCAACCAAAGGCCCGTGGTGGCGTGCAAAGGGCGACAACACCGCCTCAATCGACGTGAAAATCGCCGTCGTGGAGCGCGATACCCAAAGTGCTGCGGTCGCTCGGTGCCGAGCCGTGATGGTTCTCGTCGCATGAAAGACTAACGAGCTGTATTCTGAGCGGGCCCAACGCGTAGAAACGGCAGGGTTCTCACCCCGCCTCTCACACCTCAGACTTGTATCGCCATTCTTGCGATCAGAAGCCGACGACAACGCTCGCCGTACCCACAACGGTTGCGACAAGACCGCCCGCGAACGCTCCAATCATCAGGTAGCTAAACAGCTTCAATTGCAGTCTTAGAGACGCCGCTCATTGACTTTGTTGATTGGTTGCACCCAAATCTGTCCGATCTAAAGCAGCTGTCCTTTGCCAAGGATGGGTGTGGGTGGCGCTGTGTGCACAGACAATTCATCTCTAACTACTCCAATATTCTTGTTGTAGCCCTCTGTCGACCCAAGCTCACCTTTCATGCCTAAATATATAGCATTTATATTTGATAAAATATTAACATTTAGAAACTATCATCATGGCTGCCACTGAGTGCTTTTATGCTAATGAGTCCGCTTGAAGATTTTGCTGAGATCGGTTCGGACTGGTTCTGGGAAACAGATGCCGCTCTAAGCTTCAGCTATTTTTCTGAAAGTACCAAACGCTTCCTCGGAAGAGAGGTTGCTGAACTGATTGGTCTCAGTCGTAAGGCGATTGCCGAAAATGCCGACGACAAGGCCTTCTGGCAGCCCTATGCCGACGATCTGCAGGCTCACAGGCCGTTCCGCGACTTCGCCTACCCTTATGGCCACCCTGACGGGGTAACACGATGGCTAAGTGTCAGCGGACGTCCGATCTTCTCGCAAGACGGATGCTTCATCGGCTACCGTGGTGTGGGTCGCGATGTAACTGCTGAGCATAAAACGCAGGAAGCTCTGTCGGAACAGATCCGGCGCTGCGATGCTGCGCTCGAGAACATGACCCAGGGTCTATGCATGTTCGATGCAACTTCGCAGCTTGTTATGGTAAACCGACGTTATTACGATATATTTGGCCTCGCTGCCAGTGATATAATAATTGGATTAACGCACCGAGAAATCGTCAAGAAGCTATTTCAAGCTGGCTGCTACCGAGGCGAGATTACTATCGACCAGCTATGCGAAAAAACAACTCTTGCTCTCCAAGACGAGCATCCAGTTCCAAGTTACCGAGAACTCGCCGATGGACGCATCATCGCAGCCTCTTTCCGATCCATGACCGGTGGGGGGTGGGTAGCAACCTTTGAGGATTTCACCGAGCGCCGCCGCAACGAAGCACGGATTGCTCACATGGCGCTGCACGACACTCTGACCGGCCTGCCCAACCGGGCTCTGCTTCACGACCGTCTTAGCCAAGCCATTGCTCGAACCACACGTACGCACAGCCCCTTCGCCGTGCTGATGTGCGACCTCGACCGGTTTAAAGCTGTCAACGACAGTCTGGGCCACCCTGTCGGCGATGCCCTGCTGCGTGTCGTGGCTGAGCGGATGCAAGCGGTGCTCCGCCCCTACGACACGGTCGCCCGCATTGGTGGCGACGAGTTCGCAATCGTGCTCGATTACCTCGACGAGCCTGGTGCGGCGGCTTGTCTTGCCGAGCGTTTGATTGAAGCCGTCGGCAAACCGGTCTGTCTTGATGAGCAAACGATTGAGGTCGGCGTAAGTATTGGACTCGCAGTCGCTGACGAGAATGATTACAGTACGGACGATTTGTTTAAACGCGCTGACATTGCTTTGTATGAGGCCAAGGCAGCAGGTCGAAACACCTATCGAGAGTTCTGCCCTAATGTGGGCAACCGCATTGCGACGCGCAGTCAGCTTGGGCTCGACATGAAAGAGGCGATCCGGCGCGGCGAGTTCCATCTTGTCTACCAGCCAATCGTCGAAGCTACGACTGGCGCTGTGGTAAGCTTCGAAGCACTGATGCGCTGGCAGCATCCGCTGCAGGGTACGATCTCGCCAAGCGAGTTCATTCCGCTCGCAGAGGAAACCGGACTGATCGTTCCGCTTGGTGCCTGGGCGCTGCAGGAGGCTTGCCGTGAGGCGTTGACGTGGCCCAAGCCTATAAGAATTGGAGTCAATGTCTCAGCGGTACAATTCCGCCGCGGTCTTGAGGAAGCGGTGCTCTCCGCATTGGCTACTACAGGGCTACCCGCGCACCGACTGAAGCTTGAAGTGACCGAAAGCGTGCTGATGCAGGACGCGGACGGCGTGCTGGCGTGCCTGCACCGGCTCCGGGCACTTGGCGTAGTCATCGCACTAGACGATTTTGGCACAGGCTACTCCTCGTTGAGCTACCTACGCCGCTTTCCCTTCGACAAGATCAAAATTGACCGGTCCTTTATCCGAGACATTGCCGATCCTGATGCCGCTGCGATTGTGAGAGCTGTGGTCGGCATCGGCGAACGGCTGGGAATGGGCATCGTGGCCGAGGGCGTTGAGACGGTCGACCAGCTCAAGCTGGTACGGCAAGAGGGCTGTACGCAGGTGCAGGGCTTCCTGTTCAGTCGCCCGCTGCTGCCCGGAGACGCGCGGGCCTATATCACGAGCACGCAGGCGGCGGCAGCATAGCTAAGCGGCATCATTCGGCGATCGGTCAGGCGTAGGGACCGCGGACAGGTCGCCCATCGCTCGGCGCTTAAAACAGCGTCCCCTACTGTCGAGGTCGATGCTTCAGACGGAAGTTAGATTGCGTCGTCAACCTGGAACTGACGGCGGATGAGGGAGCTGCGCGGTGCGATACGGAGTACGGACGCGGCTTGCCGGCAGATGGCTCAGGTCGCCATGGCCCGCGTCTCGGGCACACCGTCACGAATTACGTAGCCGCGGCCCCAAACGGTCTCGATATAGTTTTTGCCCTGGCTAGCGTTGGCGAGCTTCTTTCGCATTTTGCAGATGGAGACATCGATGATCTTCATCTCCGGCTCGTCCATGCCGCCGTAAAGATGGTTGAGGAACATCTCCTTGGTGATCGCCGTCCCCTTAGAGTCCGTCCGATAAGTCATGACGCTCGGCCGAGCCTTCGGACGAGGATCATGACGGCAGCGGCGTAGAGGAAGGCTTGGGCCGAGGCGAGGGTCGCCTCCGGGTCTTTCCAAAGGCGGCGGTTGCGGCTGATCCAGCCGAAGAAGCGTTCGACCACCCATCGGCGCGGGTGCACGGCAAAGCCGACCTGATCCTTGGGTTTGCGCACGATGTCGACGGTGATGATCGTGGCGGTCGCGGGCCTGTCGCCCGCATAGCCTGCATCAGCGAAGGC
>NZ_JAKSYQ010000019.1:0-9359 GCF_022829665.1 Methylobacterium sp. E-041
AACGTGAGGCCAATGCCCAACCGCAAACAGGTCCTGGCCTTCAGCCCGTTCCTGTACAAGTACCGCAACCTGGTCGAGCGCTTCTTCAGCAAGATCAAGCACTTCCGCGCCGTCGCCACCCGCTACGACAAGGATCCCGACAACTTCCTCGCCAGCGTCAAACTCGCTGCCGTCCGGGTCTGGCTGCGAACTTTATGAGTCCGCGCCCTAAGGCGTGCTGGTTGCAAACAAGATCATAGACAACCTCCAGTTCTGAAGGCGCCATGCAAGCCGTATGGTCAACGCCGCGCGGTTGCGACAGGGCCTCGCAAACGCGCGCGGAGGTCGCAGGAAAGGCCGGATCGGGTCTGGTTTCAGGCTTTAGGCTCCAAAAAAGTGCGCCGGAACTGTGACTTCATGTGCGTGAACCACTTCGCTGATAGCTTTTTCGCACGAACTGGTTTCTGCGCGATGCCCACTGCATAATGCGGAATACTAGCTGTCGCTCGATCTAGTAGAAGGCAAAGCTTAAGTATGTCACTGCCTTCTGGAATGTTTGTTAAAATATCTCCGAGGCCGACGTGATAAACTGTGCCGCCAACGTGCTTGATAAGCGCGTTTGGAAAATAGTTATTCAATGCTGGAATGATTGCTTCCGCATCGACTGACTCACTTGGGTCGTATTCCATTTCTTCCAAAGTTGGGCGACGAAAGTGACGTGGCCAAGGATGGTCGGGATCGCGGGGATTGTGGAAACACTCGTCGTTCAGGCTGTTCCTGACCGCATTTATCAGCTCGACAGCTTCCTCAGTCCATTGGAAACGATTTGCTCCAACGAATTCTGTCATCAAGAACCAGGCGCCAGGACGCAGAATTTCCAAGCTCCAACGCACCGCATCGTCCGCGCTCGGCATATGGTGAAGTGCATTGTCCCAGTAGACAAGATCGTACTCTTGATTTTTAATATTATCGAATGCATTGCCGTGGGCAAATGAGACTTTATCTGATAGTCCCCACTCCTGAGCAATTTGCTTTCCCTGCTCAAGGGAGATAGAAGAGAGGTCGCATAAATGAAAATGTGAAACGACACCCGCTTGGATCAGCCGCATCTCCTTCGCGCCCGTCCCGCATCCGACGGAGATGGCCTTGGCGAGCGGCAAATGCGCCCCTGCCACTTGCTTGAACAGGTCGACTAATCCCGTGTTTTCGCCATCCAGGTATTTGCCACAGATACGAAAATTTTGGTCGCGGACGATTTGAAACGACTCATTCCACCGCGCGCGCGGGGGCATTTGTGAACGCCAAGCAGGCAATGCGTCCCAATGCCCCTCAGCAACTTTAACTCGATTATCAGCATCCATCGCGTTGCACTCTGAGGCTCCCTTGAAAAAAGGGTTTCGTATAAATGAGGGTTTTTGGCAAGCCGTGCCTCAGGCTGCAGCAGAGGCCAGATCTGCTTCGTTTCCAGGTTTTGTCAAATTCCGAGAGTTCGGAACAGAACTCAAGTCGCGAGTTTTGCTTGCACTCCGCGAAGAGAAGCGCGTAACCAGCGGGAGCGACACGGCCAACCTCCGACAACATCGATCAGGAGACGCTTGCCTTACAAACCCCAATCAGAGTGGGCTCTTAGTGATCGTCCACTCCCTCGATCCGTCAGCCGAAATGACTCCAACCTGCTCAATGAGACCCGTCTTCATCAGCCGGCGGATTTCCTAGTCCTCTTGCCATAGCGGCGTGGTCCGCGTTCCAACAGCTTAAGCCGCTGGTGCAGGCTCGGTCGCAGCTTACCCTCATGCCGTCGGCCACGCACGCCCTTCTCCGCTCTTGGAACTCGGTGCCCTTTTCTGAAATGCACCACCAGTCAGTCGGTCACCCTAACAGCGCAAGCAGCTCGTCGTCGGTTGGAAGCTGGCTCGGCCTATGCTGCAGAGTGTAGATCCACTCATCGATCTCGTGCCGGTCCCACCGCCTTACCGAACTGACTCGGTAAGCCGTTAAAGGAAGGCAATTCGGAAATTGTTTAGGCGGTCCAGTCGTATCCATACCGTCCAGGCGGCTTCGACTGCTCAAGCGCGAAAGCTGCCGCATGTCTCGTACCCTCGTTTCCATCCTTGTCGTTGGCAGGGCAGTGGCTCTTCTCGTGCCCGTTGAAGCAGCCAAGAGTAACGTTCAGGTACCCGACAAGTTCGATGGGTCGTGGAGCATCACAGTCTGTCACCAAGGACGGGCCGTGCCCAGCGAGCACGAGTTATCAGGTGCAGATCAAGGATAGCGACGCTTCGGTCCCAAGCGACGAGATCAATGTCGATGGCGGCGTCTCACAGTCCGGGACCGTGCAGGCCACGATCATCAAGGGAGCCAACAGGGTGCCAATCGCTGGAACGCTCGACGCCAAGGGCAGCGGTAGTGGGACGTGGCACACCAGCGGCGGCATCGTCAGCTGCAGCGGAAGCTGGAGCGCCAAACGTGCTGGGTAGCAGCTTGCCATTGAGTTGGAACAAGGGTGAACCCCGAGAGGAGGCAGGCCCGCCCGCCCCGATCTGATCACGGGGTGGCGGGTGCATCGTTCATCTCACCAGCGAACCGGTCCTGAGCCCGGCCTGCCGGTAAGGTGCCATCGATTTGTTACTGGCAGGTCAACGGTATCCCGCTCGCGAATGATGACGGCGTGCTGCCCGGCTCTGTAGCCTCTGGTGATCATGCAATTGGAAGGGAGCTAGATGGTCTGGTGTAGCGGGGCCGCTAAGCGATGCAGCACCCAACCTGCTCCGCAAGGGCTCTGACCCTCTCTAGATTGTTGCGGCACCGAGTGGCACCTGCGGTCGATCCAATGGCGTTCAAGGCCGCGCCTCGCTCCCGATACCAGCGGGCGAGCGACAACAGGCGTGCTACGCGATCTCCGGCAGGTAAGCTCATCATCTCGACAGCGGTAGGAATGCGGTAGTTTCTCATGCTGCCACTACGTCAGGTCGGTGCTTCAGGATGCAGCGGGTGATCTCAACCCAATGCAGTGAGGAGCGGCTCGTCTGCCCTGCGTGGATTTCAGGGACCGCCACGTCGTTGAACGCATCTGGGTTCGCCTTACAAAATAGGGGCTGGTGGGTCGAGACTGTGATGCGGCATGCCGGACACAAAGAGCGGTTGATCACGCCGCTTTTCATATGTCCTCCTATCTCGAAAACTCGGTTGGATCCGGTTAGATGGAATGAGAATTGATATTGAGTACAAGCGCCAGCGATGGGGGATTACATATTTGTTTTTGTTTATATCCATAGCCACGCCGTCGGTATCTGCCGAAAAGACAGCAGGCGTTCTATCACTGCGTAGGTTTGAGCTACTCGACAATCTATCAGGATCTCAAAGGTCATCTGAGCTAGATTTTTATCTTATGGCTGTCACCGACAGCCTTTCACTTTCAAACCGATATCTTGAGAACGATCGGAAGCCGAGGATTTTCTGTTCTGACCGACCAGTTTCAATCGATCAGCTTCGAGGCATCGTACGGGAGCGGATTAAATCTCTGGCAAAGCTGGGACAGGACGCCGAACAAGCTAAGGAGCGAACTGGCGTGGTGATCGCTGTCATTCAAAAGCTGCGCGAAACGTATCCCTGCAAGTAGCCCCGTGCTGCAAAGATCAAGCTTGGTGTCCATGCGTTAAGCGCATGAAAATGTTAATTTATGCCGATCTCTATCTCTCGGGCACATGCGGCACCCATTCTTGCATGGACGCAATCTCACGAAAGCGTGATGTCGTTGTCTAAAAACATATCTCTGACGTTGCTGGGATATTTTTGAGGCTTGAGATGGTCTAGGTCCTGGCTGCCCTAACTCGGATTGTTCTCCGCGCCAGGGTGAGTGCCGCGTTCCCGACACCCATAAAAAGACCGCCGGTTGCAGCCCATAATCCGAAGCAGAGTCGCCTTTAAGCACGTGCTTATAAGGCGGGGCATCAGCGCTTCTACGCGCCGCTGCGTGCCGCTTGTACGGATGGTCCGCCGGCTGTTCTCCCTGAGGAGGAAGCTATGACTCAACAACATTTTCGTCTGAACAACGACGCCGAAAACGCCGAGGCAGCGCCGCGCAAACTCGATCTCGTAGCCGGACGCCGCGCCTTCATCCAGACTTTGGGGCTCGGCATTGCCGGCACCGCGTTGTTCGGCGCGGATGCCAGTCGCCCTGCCGCCGCCCAGTCCATCACCGATGCTGACATTTTCAATTTCGCGCTGAACCTTGAGTACCTCGAAGCCGAGTTCTACCTGCGTGCTTCGGTTGGCCAGGGCCTCGCTGACGCGGAAGTCAGCGGCACTGGAACCCTCGGCCCGGTCTCTGGCGGCCGCGCGGTTCCGTTTCAGTCACAAGTCATAGCCAACTACGCTAACGAGATTGCTCGTGACGAGCGCTTGCACGTCAACACGCTGCGTGCAGCACTCGGCAGCAACGCCGTCGCTCGCCCGGCAATCGATCTTGGTTTCGCCTTCACCATTGCCGCGCGTGCCGCTGGCCTTGCGGGTCCGAACGACACCTTCGACGCCTTCGCCAACGAGACCAACTTCCTGCTCGCAGCCTTTATCTTCGAGGATGTCGGGGTGACCGCCTATCACGGTGCTGCCCCGCTCATTAAGGACCCCGCAAACCTCTCTGGCGCCGCGGGCATCCTGGCTGTCGAGGCTTACCACGCCGGCATCATCCGTACGGTGCTATACAGCCGCGGGCTATTCAGTCAGGCTCAGGCTATCTCCACCGCGCGCGACTCGCTCGACGGGCCTGGCAAGGCGGACGAGGGGATCGGTGATGCGACGACCTCGAAGCTCGTGCCGCTCGACTCGGCGGGCGTTGCTTATCAGCGTACACCGAAGCAGGTGCTCAGCATCGTCTACCTGAACGCTGGCGCTCAGCCGAACGGCTTCTTCCCGAAGGGCCTGAACGGCAACCTGCGTTAGAACGTCAAACGGTCGGAAGGAGCCATCCCGCTCCTTCCGACACCTATCTCGGCGTAAAGGCTCATCGCCCCGCCACCATCCCAAAGAGTGCTACGCCGGCCGCCGAGACGACGTTGCCCCTGCCGCCCCATGGGAGGGGCGCGAACGGGATCACCGGGTACTCAGCCACCGAGACCGGCAGCGAGCGAGATCGACCGGTTGCTGACCGGCGCTCCGTGCCCCTATTCGAGCGCCATGATCCGGTCCAACCTCGTTCTCCGCCTCGTCGCTCTGAACCCGCATCTCTACGAGAAGGACTGCGAAGCGGTGGTCGATGCCATTCTTGACCGCATCGCAGGCGCGCTGGTAGCGGGCGATCGGGTGGAAATCCGTGGGTTCGGATCGTTCACGGTGAAGGAGCAGCTTGCCCGGCAGGGGCGCAATCCGAGGAACGGAGTGCCGGTCGCGGTGCCGGCCAAGACCGTGCTCGCCTTCAAGGCCGGCAAGGAGATGCGGGACCGTCTGAACTTGGAGGCGAGGGCGACGACGCCGTGAGCGACGATCCATCCCACGAAGCCGTCGAAGCCCTTCGCGCGATCGGCCTGTACGTCGGGCCAACTGGCGACGACCTCAGCCTGTGGCTCGTGAATGGCGAGGAGATGACCGACACGGGCCTAATAAAGCTTACCGCGCTGCTGGGCCTCGTATCCGGCTCGGCGACGATCCTATGACAGGCATTCCGAGGCACCGACGCAACCCACACCGCTGGTACAACGCCGACGACATTGAGCAGCCGCCGGCCACGAATGCGAACAGCAAGGCGATCCATGTGCCAACGCGACGATGATCAGCGACAGCTATCAGACCTGGGTTGCCGGTTCGGTCCCCATTACTTTCTCCAGCTCGACGCGCCCTTTCGAGAAGCCATCCAGCCAGGCAAACCGAAGGCCAAACTTCGTGTAGTCGTAAGGACATTCGCCCGCGAAGCGCTTCTCGGCTTTCCCGGCCTCCGAGCCGAGCCGCATCGCTTCGGCCTCCTCGTTCTTCGTGCTGCCGTCCACCAAACCACTCCTATGATCTGGAAGGCTGCCTTTGATGCCTTCCGAACCTCCGTTAAGACGTGTTCCCAGGTAGAGCGGCCTCGTTAGAATTCAGCCTGAGCAGCACCTTTCATCGACATGATCCGCCGGCTCGAAAAAGCTCCACGCGGCCAATGTGGGCGGCGCTAGTTAGAGAGTGAAATGGAGCCCCAAGTTTGGTTTGAGCGATGGTGCCGTACCGAGCGCGATGCCGCGACAGCCATTCTAGCGCGGATGGAGAAAGGTGAAATGCGAACATACGCCACCGATCCACGCGGCGAATTGCTCGATGTGTCGATGGAAATGATGGCTCGCCACCGATCTTCGATCGAGCAGCTCGACGGCATCATTGCCAAGATCGAGGCTGGAAGCCGGTAGAAACGAAAAAGCATGCCGCACGAGTGCTGGCCAGCCTGATCTGACGAGTTTCCCGCGAGTGAAGCCGAGAGAGTCAAGCCCGTCCCCCGATCTGATCACGGGGCGACGGGTGCTTCGTTCATCTCACCAGCAAACCGGTCCTGAGCCCGGCTTGAGGGCAAGGTGCCCTCAACAAGTTACCGCGGCGTCAACGCCGCTGCTGGTGCTTATCGCCTAAGCCCGATCACTTGATTGCGCCGCTTGATAGGCAGCTACGGCTATCGCCGCCCAGAGAGTGACGAAGCCCAACGTCACACGATCTCTTGGGACTGGCTCCTTGATCGGGACTGTTATTTCGAAAGTGCCTCGCTTGATGTGGGCCGTTTTGAATGACTCCATAGTCACCGCTTTATGCGGACTGTGGCGTGAAGCCGACAGTGCGCTGCCCGAACTGCGCCTGCCAGAGGCTGGCGGCGTACTGCTCCCCGCCGGCCGCCATGTTCTCCTTCAGGATGCGCGACTGCGCGACCAGGCCTTCCATTGCGCTCCGGGCCGCGCCCTGCTCATCAAGCGGCAGGCGGCCGAGGTTCTTGCGGATGTCCGTCACCTGGTCGGAGATTTTCTTGATGGCCTCCCCTGCCGGGTCGAGGCCCCGCACGATGTCTCCGATCCGCAGAGAAACCTGCGCCTGCTGTGCCTGCCGGCTCGCTGCGTCCCGCTTGTCGACCTGAGCCTGCAGGCGCGCCACTTCATCCCGCGCCGCCGTTACGTCGCTGCCGGCGAGGCTCGGGAGGATGCTGCCGAAGACCCCCGCCGCGCGGCTCCTTGAGTTCTCCAGCACCTTCTGCGCGGTAGCGAGACGGGTTTCTAAGTCGCCGCCGGTAACGACTCGATCGATCGCTTGGCCGGCCTTGTCCCACGTGTTCGAGATGATCGTGCCAACCGCCGCCGTCGCGCGGCCCCAGCCGGAGGTCAATTCGGTCGAGCGGTCAGACTATCGACATATTCGCCGGTCCCTCGCTCCGTGGGGCAGTCGAGGATCGCTCGGCTAATCGCGTTCGCAGCTTCTCGCCCGAAGGCCCGGCCGGCAGCCTTCAGATCTGCGCGGCCTCGGATAGAAACGCTCGGACGGGGTGCGGGCGCCTTAGGCTGCATGGCTGCGGCCTTCGATCATCGCCCTGGGCTCCATGGCCCGCAGGTGCTGAGCAAGCGCGGTGATGTCCGGCTCAGCGTCAGGATGCCTGCGGGCGATCGCCGCGAGGCCGGCGGTCACCTCCTGCCAGCGCTTCCCATCGATGTCCGGGACGGCGGTAGCGAGTTCGGCGCGGTAGCCGTCGGACAGGCTCACAGGGACTGCCGCCGAGGCCCGACGCGCAACGGCGCTCGGCTGCTATTTTTCGATCAACGCCGAAATGCTCCGCTCACCTAAGCACCGCAAGCTGGTTGGCGAACTGCCGGCTGATCGCCTGCTGACCGAGACTGATGGCCCCTTCGTCGAGCGTCATGGCCAACCTGCCCGGCCGCGTGATGTCGCCAAGACCGTCGCCGAACTCGCCAACCTCCGTAGTGAATCTGCTGACCAGACGGCTCAGAAAGTCCTTTCCAACCTTCGTTCGTTGTTGGGCGATCAGCCCGTCGATCACCCCTTCTCCGGACCGGTGAGACGCTGAGCTTCCAGGAGAGCATCGATCAGGGCGCCGATCTGTGCCACCGGGACCCGCAGGCCTTTGGCCGTCTCGCACATCACGCCCCGGCCGTTGGTGGCTGCGACGTGGAGATCGAGACCGAGGTCGCCCCGCTTCTCGCGCAGCACCACGCGGATGCTCTCACGAGCCGACTTCCGCACCTCGCCGACTATGCGGTCGCTCATGCGGCGGCTCGCTGGAGACAGGAAAGCGCAAGGATGGCGGCGTCGCAGTCTCCGAACTGTCCAACTACGCTGCCCGATGGATCGTAGGCGAACGCGTTGCCGCCCTCCGACCGGATCACCTATCCGATGCATACCCCGTCGATGTGGATCTGATACGCCACGCGAACCTCCGTCGAGGAGGTCACAAAAATAATTTAATACCAATATCAAATTTGTCTGAAAAATTCAACAAGGCGCCCTAGGTCGAAGTGCTTTCCTCCAACTATCGGTTGCGGTACCCACCACTTCGACGAACTGGGTCATTCGGTGCTTGACCCGTCGGGCGAAATGCTCGAAATCGTCACCATCCCGAGACGCGTAAGCACGCATAGCCGCTGCTCGGGCCATCACCTAAAAACCGAAGATCGGCGCAGCCTGCATCCCCGCGGGCCGAGTACGTGCGTCTGAATCCCACTATAGGTCTGCGCGCTCGGCGCCGATCACCGTCAGACCTCAACGGCCCTTCCTCACCACTGAGGCGGGGCCGTCTGTGTTTCTTGCCTTTCGTATATGGAACAGGGCAGCGATCCTGCTGCCTGTCAAACCCGCGAACCCGTCCTCACCCCGAGGGCGGGTTTTTGCATTCTAGGAGACTGTCATGCCTATTGAGATCACCACCATAGCCACGTCGTTCTTCAACGGCGCCTCTGAGTATGCAGGAGCCGGCTGCGCAGCCTTATTGAGCTGGCAGGTAAAGCGAGCCTGGAGTGGAGCATGCCTTTCGGCCATTTGCGCCCAGTTAAAGCGGACCTTGGATCCTCGCCGGGAGGCGACTTCGCCATCGGACGTCGCCGGCCGCAGAGTTAGGATCTCGACCCGGCGCGGTCGTGGTCGCCGGAAACCACCCCGCCGTTGACCTAGAGCTAACAGGTCTCTCGCATCCTACCGGTGAGCCGCGGTGCGTATTAGCTCGCCATCGTGTGGACACGACACGCCCCGCTGGCCCGTGATCAGATCGGGCGGCGGGGGTATGCCTTATACCAATCGACGCTGAGGGTGACTCACGGGGTTTCGTTGCGTGGGCGGATCTGATTCGATGAGGCGAACCGGGAGGGTTTGCCATGTCGGCTGCGGTGGCGTTGCGGCAGGATTTCACGGCCGATGATCTGCGGAGG